>NZ_DBNGPQ010000074.1:0-54458 GCF_057122925.1 Umezawaea sp.
ACGCCTTGTCCCCTGCTGTCCTGAACTGGCCGTGATCCTGTACGAGCACCTGGACGCGTTCGGCACCGGGTCGGATGGGCGCCTGTTCGTGGCTGAGCGCGGAGGTCGGATCGGCAGCTCTACCTACGGTCGCGTGTGGGCGCAGGCGCGGGAAGCCGTGTTCACTGCCGAGGTAGTCGCCTCACCGCTCGCTCGACGTCCCTATGACCTGCGTCATGCCTGCCTATCCATGTGGCTCAACGCGGGTGTGGAGGCAACGCGGGTGGCCGAATGGGCGGGGAACAGCCTGACGGTCCTCATGCGGGTCTACGCGAAGTGCATCGACGGCGGGGAGCAGACAGCCATGCAACGCGTCCAAGAGGCTCTAGGAGGCCGCTAGGGGCTGGCAACACGCTGCCCATAACTTCGGTACGTCCTCGGTACAGAGGGTCGGATAACGCCGGTTTCAGCCGGACATAGCCGGACACAAACAAGAACGCCCCCGTGGCCTGTTTGCGCAGGTCACGGGGGCGTTTTCCCAGGTGTGGCGGGTGTAGGATTCGAACCTACGTAGGCGTAAGCCGACGGATTTACAGTCCGCTCCCATTGGCCGCTCGGGCAACCCGCCTCGCGCCCGGTGTGCCGGGTGCGAACAAGAGACTACATAACCCCGTGGAGGGGTTCGCAACCGGGATACCCCGGTAACATCGTGGCTCGTCAAAAGCCCATCTACGCGGAGGTACCGAGCACGTGGCAGATCCGTCATTCGACGTGGTGAGCAAGGTCGATCGGCAGGAGGTCGACAACGCGCTCAACCAGGCGGCCAAGGAGCTGGGTACGCGGTTCGACTTCCGGGGGACCGGTACCGAGGTGTCGTGGTCCGGGGAGGAGGCCATCGCGTTCCAGTCGGAGACCGAGGAGCGGTGCCGGGCGGCGATCGACGTCTTCCAGGAGAAGCTGGTGAAGCGCGGCATCTCGATGAAGGCGTTCGAGATCGGCGACCCGTCGATCTCGGGCAAGGTCTACAAGGTGACCGGCACGCTGGTGCAGGGCATCACGTCCGAGAAGGCCAAGGAGATCGCGAAGAAGGTCCGCGACGAGGGCCCGAAGGGCGTGCAGGCGCAGATCCAGGGCGACCAGCTGCGGATCTCCGGCAAGAAGAAGGACCACCTCCAGGAGATCATCTCGCTGCTCAAGGGGTCGGACTTCGGGATCGCCCTCCAGTTCACGAACTACCGGTAGCGCCGTGAAGGGCATCGTCCTGGCGGGTGGCAGCGGCACGCGGCTGCACCCGATCACGCAAGCGGTCTCGAAGCAGCTGCTGCCCGTCTACGACAAGCCGATGGTCTACTACCCGATCTCGGTGCTGATGCTCGCCGGGATCCGCGAGATCCTGCTGATCTCCACGCCCAACGACCTGCCGCAGTTCCAGCGGCTGCTGGGTGACGGGTCGCAGTTCGGCCTGCGCATCGAGTACGCCGAGCAGGCCGAGCCGAACGGGCTGGCCGAGGCGTTCGTGATCGGCGCCGACTTCATCGGCGGCGACACGGTGGCGCTGGTCCTGGGCGACAACATCTTCTACGGCCAGGGCTTCTCGCGGATGCTCCAGGAGCAGGTCGCGAAGCTCGACGGGTGCGTGCTGTTCGGCTACCCGGTGAAGGACGCGGAGCGGTACGGCGTCGGCGAGGTCGACGCTGGCGGGACGCTCGTCTCCATCGAGGAGAAGCCCGCGAAGCCCAGGTCGAACAAGGCGATCACCGGCCTGTACTTCTACGACAACCGGGTCGTGTCGATCGCGAGCGCGCTGGAGCCGTCGCCGCGCGGCGAGCTGGAGATCACCGACGTGAACCTCGCCTACCTGGCCGAGGGTCGGGCGAACCTGGTGGACCTGGGCCGCGGCTTCGCGTGGCTGGACACCGGGACGCACGACTCGCTGCTGGAGGCGGGCCAGTTCGTGCAGGTGCTGGAGCACCGGCAGGGCGTGCGGATCGCGTGCCTCGAGGAGATCGCGCTGCGGATGGGGTTCATCACGCCGGACGCCTGCTACCGGCTCGGGTCCGCGCTCGCGAAGTCGGGCTACGGCCAGTACGTGATGAACGTCGCACGCGAGGCGGGCGCGACCGTCTAGCTAGCGGCGGTCTGCCATCTCCTCCAGGCGCCGGATGCGCTCCACCATCGGGGGGTGCGTGGAGAACAGCCTGCTGAGCGACTCGCCCGGCAGGAACGGGCTGGCGATCATGAGGTGCGACTGCGCCACGACGGCCGGTTCCGGCGCCAGGGGTGCCGCCCTGGTGCCGACGTCGAGCTTCCGCAGGGCTGACGCGAGCGCCAGCGGGTCGCCGGTCAGCTCGGCACCGGAGGCGTCCGCCTGGAACTCGCGGGACCGGCTGACGGCCATCTGCACGATGCCCGCGGCGACCGGCCCGAGCACGGCGATCAGCAGCAGCGCGAACGGGTTCGGGCGGTCGTCGTCGCCACCGCCGAAGATGCCCGCGAACAGGGCGATGTTGGCGACCGTGCTGACCACGGACGCGAGGGCGCCAGCGACGCACGAGATCAGGATGTCGCGGTTGTGGACGTGCGACAGCTCGTGGCCGAGGACGGCGCGCAGCTCACGCTCGTCCAGCAGGTCGAGGATGCCCGTGGTGCAGCAGACGGCGGCGGTGCGCGGGTTGCGGCCGGTGGCGAACGCGTTGGGCGCCTGCGTGGGGCTGAGGTAGAGCCTCGGCATGGGCTGCCGCGCGGCCATCGACAGCTCGCGGACGATCCGGTACAGCGCGGGCTGCTCGACCTCCGACACCGGCCGGGCGCGCATGGCCCGCAGCGCGAGCCTGTCGGAGTTGAAGTACGCGTACGCGTTGACGCCCAGCGCCAGCAGCAGGCCGAAGTAGAGCGCCGTGCGACCGAAGAACGAGCTGATCACGAGGATCAGTCCGCTCATCGCGCCGAGCAGCAGCGCGGTCTTCAACCCGTTGTAGTGCTTGTGCACGCTGGTTCGCCTCCGGGTTCACGTCCTCCCCCTCAACGTTCCCGGCCTGCGCGCGGTTCCTGAACCGCCCCGTACCGGACGTGTGGCGGTCGTCTCCGGGGCCGGCTCGGCGGCCTGGTCGAGCGGCGGTGGCGGCGGGACCTCGGCGGCCCACGTGCCCAGCACGTCGCGCTCGTGGACGAGTTCGGCGACCGCGCCCTCGCCGTCGGCGCTGCCCGTGCCGGGGTAGCCGAACTCGGGCGCCCAGTGCAGGGCGTCGAACGGGCAGACCTCGACGCAGATCCCGCAGTAGAGGCACTGGCCGTAGTCGATGGCGAAGCGGTCGAGCACGTTGTGCGCGCGGGGGCGGGCGTGGCCGGGGGTTTCCACGGTCTCGGTGTGCGACTCGATGTGGATGCACCAGTCGGGGCACTCGCGGGCGCAGATCATGCAGACCGTGCAGTTGGACTCCAGCAGCGCGATCACGCCTCGGGTCCGGGGCGGGAGTTCGGCGGTCACTGCTGGTTCTCCTCGTGTCGTGGACCCCAGGTCAACGGATCGGGGACGCCGGGCGGCAACGTGCGGCGACGGCTGGGCGAGGACGTGGAGTCCTCCCCCGGTTCCAGGCTGCCCGGCCACGGTCGCACGACGCGGGCCGCCAGCACGAAGTCCTTGCGCAGCGGGTGGCCGGCGAACGCGTCCGGCAGCAGGAGGCGCGGGGTGGGTCCGGCCAGGTCGATCCCGAACATCTCGGCGGCCTCGCGCTCGTGCCACGCGGCACCCGCCCACAGGCCCGCCACGCTCGGCAGCACCTCGCCCGCGCCGAGTTCGGTGCGCAGCAGCAACCCGGACCTGGTGTCCGGGTGCAGGACGTGCAGCAGGACGGCGTGCCGCACCCCGCTGGCGCCGGGGCGGCCCGCGTCCTCGACGCCGAGCCAGTCGAAGGCGAGGCAGCCGAGGTCGTCGCGGGCGAAGCGCGCCGCCGTGGACCACTGGTCCAGCGGCACGTGCGCGGTGCTCTGGCCGAACGCCGCCTTCACCACGGCTCCGGGGACCTGGGCGGCCAGCTCGGCGGAGGCGGCGCTCACGAGGCGACCAGCCGGTGCAGCGCGACGAGGCCCTCCAGCAGCGCCTCGGGCCGCGGCGGGCAGCCGGGCACGGCGACGTGGACGGGCAGCACCTGGTCGATGCCCTTCGTGACGCTGTAGGAGTCCCAGTACGGGCCGCCGGTGTTGCTGCACGCCCCGACGGACAGCACGTACCGCGGCTCCGGCATCTCCTCGTAGGTGGCGATCACCGCGGGCAGCATCACGTCGGTGACCGTGCCGGACACGACCAGCACGTGCGCCTCTCCCCCGTCGCGGACGGGGTCGACCCCGAGCGCCGTGAGATCGTCGACACCGCGGCCGTCGAAGGCGGCCATGACCTCGACGCCGCAGCACGCGAGCCCGAGGTCCAGCACGGTGATCCGGAAGGTGATACCCCAGTCGAGGCGCAGCCCGCGCTCGGCGAACATGGAAACGGTCACGGTCCGGAAGGCTAATACGTGGGGGCCCGCCAAGCTTGCGCCCGGCGAGCCCCCAACCCCCCTAATCCCCCCACAGGATTGCGACCCGCGAACAAGCGCCGGTCGCGTTGGCAAGTCTCTTACGGAACGTCTATACGTGTCCAGAGAAATGGGACAGAATCTAAGGATTATTTGTAGCCGAACTGTGGTCAGGTTCAGTACAACTGATCGGTAGAACATCTCGCGGCCCCGACGCGACGACCTGAGAGGCCTCCATGTCCAGCTCGGCTCAGCTCCTGCTTCCGGCCGGAAACCAGCTCAGCAGACTCCTGCACTCCCCGAACGCGCTGTTGGACACGACGTTGGACCAGCTCAGGACGTTGCTGGCCGTTCACGAGACCCGTTCCGCGCTCCGGGCCGCGCGGGTGCTCGGCCGTGAGCAGTCGAGCGTGCAGAAGCAGATCGACACGCTGAACCGGAACTTCCGATCGCTGTGCGGCGAACCTCTCGTCGTCAAGCAGGGTCGCGGAAAAGATGTGCTGATCACGCAAACCGGTGAGGCGTTGGTGGAATTGGCGCGCACCACGCTGGGCGATTGGCTCGACTCTATTCACGAGTGCCGCCGAAAGCTCGGCACCACCCTCACCGTCGGCACGACCCGGTTCATGCTCGACTCGCTGGCCAAGGCGTGGCACCACGTGGCGGACGAGTTCAAGGAGCGCGACGTCGAGCTGAAGGTCGTGCACATCCGCACGCGGGACATCTGGTCCAAGCTGGAGAGCAAGCAGGTGGACGTGGTGTGCGGCAGCGTCGTGACGCACGCGGGCCACACCGGGCACCTCGACGAGTTCGACGTCATCGAGTGGCGGCGCGGCGGGCTGGCGCTGCTGACGAACCTGCCGGAGAAGCGCCTCGGCGGCAGCGCGGGCGTCGGCGAACTGCCGCGGCTGCCGCTCGTGGTGCCGGGCGACGGGCTGATCGCCGAGTTCCTGCGCGGCTGGTTCGGGCCGGACTACCGCAACGAGCTGGACATCGCGGCGGAGATCGACGAGATCCAGTACGGCATGTCGCTGCTGCGGTCCGGGCTCGTGCAGGGCTGCATGATCGTCACGTCCGGGTTGGGCGTCGTCGCGGCGAACCAGGAGCTGCGCGAGGGCACCGGGCTGCGGGTCGTGGAGCTGAAGAACGACCGGGAGCCCGTGCTGGAGCGGCTGGTGGGCGTGTTCGCGCGCCGGGAGGAGCGGGCCAAGTTCCCCGAGGACCACCCGTTGAACCTGCTCTGGGCGGCCTTCCAGGCCGAAGCGGGCTGAGCCCCCGGAACGCCGCGAGGGCCGCTCGCCGATGACGAGCGGCCCTCGCGCGGTGCTGAACTACTCGGGCTGAGCCGGGTTGGGGCGCTTGCGCTCAGCTTGCTTGACCAACCACTCCAGGCCGTTCTTCGGCCGCTGCGCCTGGGGCTTCACCTGCTCCTCGGCGGGTTCCTGCACTGGCGACGGACCTTGGGCGTCGAGGTCGTTCACGGGCACGCTCCCTACCTGGTCGACAACAGGTGCCGTCGATCGGAGCATCGAGGGGGTGCTCGACGCTAGACCGATCAGCCCTCTGGGTGAACCCAGACAGATGACCAGAGCAGATCGGGTGTCGGATCGGCGTAGGTTTCCACGCCGCCGCTGGTGCCGGGTCCACGGCGTCCAGCCTCCGCCCCGCCAGGACCGACCGCGGCGCGGCAGGGCTGGCAGGGACGCGCGACGGTCAGCGAGCCGCCACCCGCTCCTCGGCCGTGACGGCCACGACGGCACCGACCACCACGGCGACCACGATCACCGCCGCCGCGGTGAGCGTGAGGGCGTCCGGCTCCAGCAGCGGCTGCCCCCGCTCCGCCTGCCACAGCACGAGCCCGAACAGCGCCCCGTAGCCCACCCCCGCCACGACCACCAGGCGGGTGCGCACGGTCTCGTGGGCCAGCACCGGCACGCGCGCGGCCAGCACCGCCATCAGCAGGACGAGCAGCGGCAGCACCTGGAGGGCGTGCATCCCGACGAAGTGCGGGACGCGCAGGTCACCACCGGTCGTGCTCCAGCCCGTGACCGGCATGACCGGACCGCCGTCCTCCATCCCGACCGTGTGCGCCCCGACGACCCCCTTGAACGTGCCGTCCCGCATCGAGTCGAGCTGCGCCGAGGTCGGCGAGGTCATCAACGCCCCCGTGGCGATGCCGGCCAGCGAGACCACCGCGCCGATCCGCAACGCCCACCGCGTGGCCCGGTCCGCGAACGCCGTCCGCAGCACCAGCACCGTGAGCACCAACGTGCCCGTCCACAGGACCGCGATCGACATCCCCATGACGACGAACACGGTGGAGTCGAACGGCGTCATCACGTTGAAGTGGCTGCCCCGCCCGCGCACCACCTGCATGACGATCAACGCCTGCTCCACGAACAGCACCGCGGCCAGCACCAGCGACACCCGCCGCGCGAGCCGCGCACCCACGCCGAGCAACGAGATGAGCCAGGCCCAGGTGATCCCGTAGACCGCGATCGAGATCGAGAACTTGAGCGGCTTCAACCAGATGGGCGCCCCCGTGAGGACGCGGTCGTCAACGACGAGCCCAACCAGGCTGACCAGCACTACCGGCACCATCGCCCAGGCGGCGACCAGCATCGGCCGGTTCCACCCCGCGGTTCTGGCGGCTACCGCTGACAGAGCTCTCATGACCGTTCCCCCTCAAGATGGATAGCTACACTAGCCATAATGGAATGTAGCACTATCCATTTTGCCGTCAAGGGGGTTCGGACCCCACACCGGAACCCCGCGCTGGGACGGCCCCTTGACCCGCGTGGTTGCCCTAGCGGAGGTCGACGAGATGGCGCGAGCCCCGACCGACCACCGAACGCGAACTGCCGACGACGCCCGACCACCTCGGAGGCCTGCCGCGCGGCGGGCGCATCCTTCGCCCCTTCACGACCTCACCCAGCAAACTCCTGCCGAATTCTCCCCAACCAGTCGAAAACCAGGACCGAACACAGTTCCGACTGCTCAAGAAGAACGCTGTGGCCAGCTCCATCGAGCGATATGAACGACGCCCGCGGGTAGTGCCCGATCCGACTCCAGGAATCGGAAAAACCCACAACGTCGTCCTGCCGACCCGTTATGTGCAGGGTCGGCTGCGAGAAGGGCTCGGGATGCGCGTCTTCGGGTTCGCGATCGAGCGAGTAGCTCTCCGAGATGCGATCCAGGGCGCGTTGATCCGCACCCTCAAGACCGGGCAGGACGTACTGGAGGAACGCTCGCGCACTCTCCACCGATTCCACCACGGCATCCTCCCGGTACTGCTCAAGCGCAGCCCCGAGGACCGGCACGACCTGGGGTTCCCGCCTCAACACCGTCCGGGGCGGCACGGTTCGCCCACCGTGCGCGGCGACGAAGACCCCGGCCACGGTGGCGAGTCCGAGGACCTGCGGACGAAGCTCGTGCGCGACATAACGAGCGATCATCCCGCCGAACGAATTCCCCAGAACGGCGAACGGCTGCTCACCGACACGCGCCCGAACCTCCTCGACCACCGCGTCCGCGACCTCCTGCGAACTGCTCACCGCCCCCACCGGCGTCCCGGTCGCGCCGGGAAGATCGAGGTAGATTCGCCGCCACCGCCCGGAGCGCTCGAACGCCGACTCCAGCGGAAGCAGACTCCGGTGGTCCAAACCGAATCCGTGGAGAAGCACCACCGGGGTCCCGGAACCCGCCTCATGCGCAAACACGGTTCGAGACTATAGGAAGCACCCACAACGTTCGGATCACATTGATCGAGGCACGCCAGCCATAGCCCGTCAACATTCGGGCACGCCAATTCCCACGGAGTACAGGCCCTCCGATGATCACTCATCAGAGGGCCTGCCCGCGCAAGCTCGATCGACGGATCAGCCCCGGCGTTCCGTCGTGCGGAGTTTGGTGATTGACCTCCACGCGGCCTACCTGCGACAACAACCCTCTATCCAGGGTTGGACCACATCTTGTCCCGTCACCAGTCCGAGCTGACGAGACCGCAAGAAGGAGCCGGGGATTGTTGCATACCGGGGGTGCTCTTTTTTAAAAGAAGAGTCACGATCGGATGACGGATCCGAAGGGGTAGCACTAAGGACGCCAGCAGCCAGCGCCGTCAACCCCGTGGCTGCCATGAAAGCTGCCTGCCAAATCGTCACGGTCCCAGCTAGACCAGCGGCTACCTGAGACATGCCAGACCCTGCGAGGAGGATCCCCGCACCGATTGGTCGCAGGCGCATCGCCATGCCATTAAGTCTGCACGCATCGCGCCCCTATCAACAGAGGGGCGTCGCGCCATCTCGTCGACCTGGCCCCGCCCCAACCGCGCGGGTCAAGGGGGCTCATCCCTCCATGCCGGACACGTGCGCTGGGTCTGCCCCCTTGACGCGTGTGGTTGCCCTCGTGGAGGTCGACGGGATGGCGCGATCCCCGGCCCCACCGCCGAACGCGAACTGTCGACGGCTTCGACCATCTCGGAGACCTGCCGTCCGGCGAGGACATGTCCTTCTTCGTTTGCGGACCCTGTGGGGTCGGTCGGCCGCTGCCCCGTCCGGCCGGGTTAGACCCTGCTGGACGGGATCAGCAGGGTGCGGCCGAGCGGCCCCGCAGGGGCCGTCTTGACCAAGTAGAGAAAAGTCCTCACCGCGTACGCCTGAGCAGCGCAGTTCCGTCACCGACGCGTGGGACAGGGCTCGGAAGATCGGCCTGAGCCCGGCGCAGTACGACTCCCCCTTGGGTGCCGACCCCTACGACCTCCGGCACGCCGCCGTGTCGACGTGACTCACCGCCGGTGTCCCCGCGGCTGAGGTCGCCGAACGCGCGGGCCACACGGTCAAGGTCTACGCCCGATGCCTCGACGGCCAGCGCGGGGCCTCGAACAGCAAGATCGATGAGACCTTGGACGGCTAGACGGTAGAGTTTCCTTGCAGGTCAACAGGCCCCCGGTGATCACTCGCCGGGGGCCTGTTCTGTCCCGCGCCTGTCCCGCAGAGCCCGACAATCACTGCCCTTCGCTGCCGGACAGTGACGGACCCCTGGTGACATTCGAACTCTGATCTTCGCTGCTAGCAGGCACTTTCAGGCCCGTCACCAGCACTTCAGAACATCCACTCAGAGTGACGAGTCAGCCCCGGAGTTCCATCGTGCAGCACTTCGGACCGCCGCCGGACTTCCTCAGCTCCGAGATGTCGACCAGCACGGGCTCGAAGCCGCGCGACCTCACCTGTTCCGCCAGATCCGTCGCCTCGACCGGCAGGAACACGTGGCGGCCGTCCGAGACCGCGTTGATGCCCAGGCAGGCCGCGTCCGCCGCCGTCGCGATGATCGCGTCGGGGAACAGGCGGCGGAGGACCCGTTGAGAGCCCTCGGAGAACGCGTCGGGGTAGTAGGCGACCAGCGGGGTCGCGGACTGGTCGTCCAGGACGACCAGGGCCACGTCGAGGTGGTAGTAGCGGGGGTCCACGAGCTGCAACGAGACGACCGGGACGCCGAGGACCTCCTGGGCCTCGGCGTGGGCGGCCGGGTCGGTGCGGAAGCCGGTTCCGGCGAGCAGGAGGGTGCCGGTCCAGGCGAAGTCGCCCTCCGCCTCGTTCGTGCGCTCCGGCATGACGACGTGGCGGTAGCCGTTGTCGAGGAACCAGCGGCGGAAGTGGTCGGCCTCGGCGGCGCGCTGCTCGGCGCGGAACCTGGAGCCCAGCACGCGGCCGTCGACGACGGTGCCGGAGTTGGCGGCGAAGACCATGTCCGGCAGGCCGACCCGGGGCTCGATGACCTCGACGCGGTGCCCGGCGGCCTCGTAGGCGTCCTTCAACGCGGTCCACTGGGCCATGGCGAGGTCGGTGCTGGTCGGCTGGGTCGGGTCCATCCACGGGTTGATCGAGTACTCGACCGTGAAGTACTCGGGCGGGCACATCAGGTACCTGCGGGTGGTCGGTACGCGCAGGGGCGCGGCGGGCGCGCCTAGGTCCAGTACCAGCGGCTCGTCGCCGGGGCCCAGAATGGATACCGAGGTCATGGATCGAAATGTAGATGGCCGGCTGACCCTCGATCAACGCCACAATATTGCGTCTTTTAGGGCACTATGTTGCGTGTGGATACCATCGACCATCGAATCATTTCGTGCCTCATGGCCAACGCACGATCGAGTTACGCGGACATCGGGAACGTCGTGGGCCTGTCGGCGCCCGCGGTGAAGCGGCGCGTGGACAAGCTGCTCGACACGGGTGTGCTGCGCGGTTTCACGGCGGTGGTGGACCCGGAGCAGCTGGGGTGGGGCACCGAGGCGTTCGTGGAGGTGCACTGCCGGGGCAACGTGTCGCCCAGCGACATCCAGAACCGCCTCGAACCGATGGCGGAGGTGATGGCGGCCTACACGGTGTCCGGCGCGGCCGACGCGATCGTGCACCTGCGGGCGGCGAACATCCACCACCTGGAGTCGGCGCTGGAGCGGCTGCGGGCGGTGGAGATCATCGACCGGACGGTGTCGACGGTGGTGCTGTCCCGGCTGCTCGACCGTCCACCGGCCCCGTGAGCGCGGCCCGCTCCGTAGAGTCGGGGCATGGCTGAGGTTTCGCTGGAGCGCTCCGACCGCGTCGCGGTGATCACCGTCCGGGACCCCGAGCGGCGGAACGCGCTGACGCTGGAGCTGTCCGACCAGCTGGCCGACGCCGTCGCGACGTGCGAGCGGGACCCCGAGGTGCACGCGGTCGTGGTGACGGGGGCCGATCCCGCGTTCTGCGCGGGAGCGGACCTGACGGCGCTGGGCGAGGCCAAGGAGGAGGGGCTGCGGCGGATCTACGCGGGCTTCCTGGCCGTGGCGGGCTGCTCGCTGCCGACGATCGCGGCCGTCAACGGCGCGGCGGTCGGGGCGGGTCTCAACCTGGCCCTGGCCTGCGACGTCCGGATCGCCGGGCCGAAGGCGCGGTTCGACGCGCGGTTCCTGCAACTCGGCATCCACCCCGGTGGCGGGATGACGTGGATGCTGCAACGCCTGGTGGGGCCGCAGACCGCCACGGCGATGACGCTGTTCGGGCAGGTCGTGGACGCAGACGAGGCCGTGCGGACCGGGCTCGCCCACTCGAGGTCGGACGGCGACGTGGTCGCCGCCGCGCGCGACCTGGCCAGAGCCGCCGCGGACGGGCCCAGGGAGCTGGTCCGGACCATCAAGGCGTCGATGCGGACGACGGCGGTGCTCGACGACCACGCCGAGGCCGTGACCACCGAACTCGGCCCCCAGGTCGTGTCGATCGAGTCACCGGAGTTCGCCGCGAGGCTGGCCGCGCTGAAGAGCAGGATCAGCGGTCGCCCCTAAATTCGCCTGTTACCACCAGTACCTGTTACCGGCGGTACGCCAATCGGGCGTACCTGCTGTGACCTGCACCGCCTTTGACCTCGGGCGGGTGCCGCCGTGCCTACCGTCGAAAGCACCGGCGGTCCACCGGGTGAGTCAGGGGTTCCCGCCCAGTGGTACGCGGGCGACCGTTGCCTTAACACAAACGACTACCCTCGCAACTGCACATGTGATGCGGGACAACAGTTCGGCCTGTCCACGAAGAGAGGGATCGGCGTAGGAGATGACTACCGACCTGGGTAACGGCGCTGCGCCTGGAGCCCCCGAAACACGCAAGCTGGATCGAGTGGTGATCCGGTTCGCCGGGGACTCCGGTGACGGCATGCAGCTCACCGGTGACCGCTTCACCTCCGAGGCCGCCGCCTTCGGCAACGACCTGGCGACACAGCCGAACTTCCCCGCCGAGATCCGGGCACCCCAAGGCACCCTGCCCGGCGTGTCGTCGTTCCAGCTGCACTTCGCGGACTACGACATCCTCACCCCCGGCGACCGCCCCGACGTGCTCGTGGCGATGAACCCGGCGGCGCTCAAGGCGAACATCAGGGACCTGCCCAAGGGCGGGATCCTGATCGTCAACACCGACGAGTTCAACAAGCGCAACCTGACCAAGGTCGGGTACGCCGCGAACCCGCTGGAGGACGACTCGCTGGCGGACTTCCAGGTGCACGAGGTCGCGATGGCGACCATCACCATCGGCGCGCTGGAGGAGACCGGGCTCGGCAAGAAGGACGCCGAGCGCGCGAAGAACATGTTCGCGCTGGGTCTGCTGTCGTGGATGTACCACCGGCCGACCGAGGGCACGGAGCGGTTCCTGCGCGAGAAGTTCGCGAAGAAGCCGGACATCGCCGAGGCCAACGTCCTGGCGTTCCGCGCGGGCTACTACTACGGCGAGACGACCGAGTCGTTCGCGGTGACCTACGAGGTCGCCCCCGCCAAGCTGAACACCGGCACCTACCGCCAGATCACCGGCAACACGGCGCTGGCGTACGGCCTGGTCGCGGCGGGGCAGCAGGCGAGGCTGCCGATCGTGCTCGGCACGTACCCGATCACGCCCGCGTCGGACATCCTGCACGAGCTGAGCAAGCACAAGAACTTCGGCATCACGACGTTGCAGGCCGAGGACGAGATCGCGGGCATCGGCGCGGCGCTCGGGGCCTCCTACGGCGGCGCGCTCGGCGTGACGTCGACGTCCGGTCCCGGTGTGGCGCTGAAGTCGGAGACCATCGGCCTCGCGGTGATGACGGAACTGCCGCTGCTGATCATCGACGTGCAGCGCGGCGGCCCGTCGACGGGTCTGCCGACCAAGACCGAGCAGGCCGACCTGCTCCAGGCCATGTTCGGCCGCAACGGCGAGTCCCCGGTGCCGATCGTGGCGCCGCAGTCGCCGTCCGACTGCTTCGACGCCGCGATGGACGCGGTGCGGATCGCGCTCACCTACCGCACGCCGGTGCTGCTGCTGTCCGACGGCGCGATCGCGAACGGCTCCGAGCCGTGGCTGATCCCGGACGTCGACGAGCTGCCCGACCTGTCGGTCGAGTTCGCGACCGAGCCCAACGCGACCGACGGCTCCGGCGAGTTCTGGCCGTACGTGCGCGACCCCGAGACGCTGGCCCGCCCGTGGGCGATCCCCGGCACCCCCGGTCTCCAGCACCGCATCGGCGGGCTGGAGAAGGCCGAGAACACCGGCAACATCTCCTACGAGCCGGAGAACCACGACCGGATGGTGCGGCTGCGCCAGGCGAAGGTCGACGGCATCGAGGTGCCGGACGCGGTCGTGGACGACCCGACCGGCGACGCCAAGGTGCTCGTGGTCGGCTGGGGTTCGTCGTACGGCCCGATCGGCGCCGCGGCCCGCCGCGTGCGCAAGCTCGGACTGCCCGTGGCGCACGTGCACCTGAGGCACCTCAACCCGTTCCCGAAGAACCTGGGTGACGTGCTCTCCCGCTACGACAAGGTGATCGCGCCGGAAATGAACCTCGGCCAGCTCGCGTTGCTCCTGAGGGCGAAGTACCTCGTGGACGTGCAGAGCTACACCAAGGTGCAGGGCCTGCCGTTCAAGGCCGAGGAACTCCAGGACGTGCTCGCCGACGTGATCAAGGGGGTTGGAGCGTGACAGCGATCGACCTGGGCCTGCCCGCGCTGGGCGGCCTCGACGGGGTTCCCACGACCGACGAACCGCAGAAGGCCAAGGACTACAAGTCGGACCAGGAGGTCCGCTGGTGTCCCGGCTGCGGCGACTACATCGTGCTGAACGCGGTGCAGTCGTTCCTGCCGACCCTCGGCCTCAAGCGCGAGAACATCGTGTTCGTGTCCGGCATCGGCTGCTCCAGCCGGTTCCCGTACTACATGAACACCTACGGGATGCACTCGATCCACGGCCGCGCCCCGGCCATCGCGACGGGTCTCGCCGTCGCCCGACCAGACCTTTCGGTGTGGGTCGTGACCGGTGACGGCGACGCGCTGTCCATCGGCGGCAACCACCTGATCCACACGCTGCGGCGCAACGTGAACCTCAAGATCCTGCTGTTCAACAACCGGATCTACGGCCTGACGAAGGGGCAGTACTCCCCCACGTCGGAGACCGGCAAGATCACCAAGTCGACGCCCGCGGGTTCGCTGGACAACCCGTTCAACCCGGTGTCGCTGGCGCTGGGCGCGGAGGCCACGTTCGTCGGCCGGGCGCTGGACTCGGACAAGAAGGGCCTCACCGAGGTGCTGCGGCAGGCCGCCGAGCACCGCGGTTCGGCCCTGGTCGAGATCTACCAGAACTGCCCGATCTTCAACGACGGCGCGTTCGACGTGCTCAAGGACGCCGACGACGCCAAGCGGCGGATCATCAACCTGGAGCACGGCAAGCCGATCACGTTCGGCCTCGAGGCCGAGTACGGCGTCGTGCGGTCCGGGTTCGCGGGCCTGGAGGTCGCGAAGGTCTCCGAGGTCGGGATGGAGAACGTGGTCGTGCACGACGCCACGCTCGACGACCCGTCCTACGCGTTCGCGCTGTCCCGGCTGTCGACGCAGGACCTCTCGCACACCGTCACGGGCGTGTTCCGCAACGTCAAGCGGACCACGTACGACGACGCCGCGCGCGACCAGGTCGAGCAGGCGAAGTCGGCCAAGAAGGCGGACCTGGCGGCGCTGCTGCGCGGCAAGGACACCTGGACCGTGCTGGGCGACTGAGGCGGCACGACGCGCGAGGGCCCCTCCACCGCGGTGGAGGGGCCCTCGCGCGTCCGGGCTACTGCGCCGGGCGGAAGCCCGCCTTCTGCGCGTCGGCCTCGGTGCGGAACCACACGTCGGCCCTGGTGTCGTTGAAGCTGGTGGTGCCGGGCCGGAAGTAGCGGCGGCCGCTCAGGGTCGCCTTCACCTCGAAGTCCGCGGCGGGCGCGTGGCCGTCCGACTTGGGCAGCACCGACCCCGGCCCGAACGGCGAGCGCGGGTTGAAGCCCTCCGGCTGCTGGTACCTCGGCGCGGCGGGCGGCGGGTTCTCGCTGCGACCGCCCGTGGAGGGGCTGAAACCGACCGGACGGGGCCGCAGGGGCTTCGGCGGGGGCGGTGGCGGGGAAACCGGCTGGGGCGGGCCCAGCAGCGGCGGGGACGTCATGGGCGGCGGGCCGCCCGCCGGGCGCTGCGGACGCTGCGGGAGGCCGTTGGAGCCCCGAGCCAGCAGCTCCGGTGCCAGGGTCGGCACGAACGGCTGGTCGTCCGTCGGCGGCAGCTGCCGGACGGTCTCGGCGGGCTCCGGGTCGTCGTCCGACTCGTCCACGATGGGCTCGAACAGCGACCTGGGGCGTTCGGCGGCCGGTTGTGCCGGAGCCGACTTCGACGGCTTCGCCGCGGGCTTGGGCTCAGGCTCGGGCTCCACCGGCTGGGGGGCGAAGAAGTTCGCGGCCGCGGGGCGCTTCTCGACGGCGGGCAGCTCGACGGGGGGCAGCTTGGCCGGGAAGAACTCGGTCGTCTCGGCCGGGTGCGGCTCGGCGGCGGGCTCGGCGGGTGCGGGCGAGGCCGGGGACTCCGGCTCCGCCGCAGCGGGCTCGGGCTCGGACACCGGGGCACGGTCAGCAGGGGACCCGGTGTCGACGACCGTGGTGTCGACGACCTCGGGTTCGGCGTCGCGGGTCGGGACGGCACCGGAGCCCGCGCCACCGGCCTGGGCGGCGCGGAACTCGGCCCCGCGCGCCTCGGCGTCCCGCTGCGCGGCGGCGGCCTCGGAACTCCGCTGCGCCGCGACGGTCTCGGGATTCCGCTGCGCGGCGGCGGGGGCCTCGGAGGCGGCGACCGTCAGCTCGTCCGGGTCGTCCCGGCGGTAGTCGGGGTCGTCCGGCTCGACGCCGAGCTGACCCTTGCTGGAGGCGATGTCGTCCGAGACGATCGGGAACTGGCCGGTGAGGCTGTGCTCGGGCCACGGCTGGCGTTCGGCCTCCCGCTCGGCGTCCGCGGCGTCGATGGCCCGCTGGACCTCGCCCGCGGGGATCACCGAGGTCTCCTCGGCGGCCGTCTCGGCGGGCACGGTGCGCTCGGCGGGAACGGCGTCGTCGGCGGCGAAGTCCTCCTCGCGGTCGTCCAGCAGCTCGTCCTCGTGCTCGGACTCGGCGGGCTGGTCGGCCTCGGGCTGCTCCTCTTCCTCCTCGTCGCGCCACACCTCGCGCGGGTGCCACTCCTCGACCTCCGGCGGAGCGGTCGGCTCCTCCACCGGCGGCGCGATGTCCGGGGCGGCGGGCGGCAGGTAGCGGGTGCGGTCCGCCGGGACCTCGGGCACCTCGGGCTGCTCGTCCAGGTCCTCGCGGCGGAAGACCGCGGGCTCCTCGGCCGGGTTCAGCGGCACGGGCTCGGCCTGGACCTCGTCCTCGGGGGTGAGCCGCTGGAACAGGCTGCGCGGCTTCTCCTCCTCGGGCACCTCGACGGGCTCGACGACGCGGGTCGGCTCGGCGTTCTCCGGGATGCGGGTGAGCGCCGGGGGCAGCTCGTCGTAGCCGTGGTCCGGCTCCGGCTCGGGTTCCGGCTCCACCGGCTTGCCGAACGCGCTCGCCGGGACGAACGCCGCCACGTCGTTGTTCGACTGCTCGGGGGCGTGGAACGAGGGCTCGGGCTGGCGCGGCGGCTCGACCAGGCGCTGCGGCTCCAGCGGACGGGGCGGCTCCGCGGGGCGCGGCGGCTCGTAGGCCTGGGGCGCCTCGTAGGGCCGCTGCGGCTCCTGGGCGGGGCTCTGCGGCCACACCTGGTCCGGCACGGGCGGCGGCACCGCGAGCAGCGGGTCGGCGTTCGCGCGGGCACCCACGTGCCAGTCGTCGAACTCCTCGTCGCGCATCGGCGAGGACACCGGAGAGGGCGGGGTCTGCGGTTGCGGTTTCGCGGGTCCCGCGGAGGCGCCGAGCCTGTTCGCCTCCAACTCGGCCAGCCGCTGCCTGGCCGGTCGGACCTGCACCAGCCAGGTCACCAGCACACCGGCCACGAAGGACAGCAGGCTCCACAGCCAGACCTGCCCGAAGAGCGACACCACTGGAAGTTCCTCCAACTGGCAAGTCCAAATACGCCCCGACGCGCTCCGCGCGCCAGGCTGTTCACCCGGTAGTGGAAGCGGTGCCAAACTACCCTGACGCCGTGGTCAGTCGCGGTCGGCCGTCCCCTGGCGAACGGATGGGACGATAGTAGGCCACTCGACGCAACTGACCAGGTCAAAGCGATCCGCGTCGCGGCGTAGAGTGCGCTGAGTGCCTTCTTTGACCAACCCCGCCACCACTTCGGTGGAAGTTCACCGCCCCGATCGGGGTATTGCCTACGGGGTGGGCGCGTACGGACTCTGGGGTGTCGTCCCCGCGTACTGGCCCCTCCTGCTCCCCGCCGGTTCGGTCGAGACGCTGGCCCACCGGGTCGCGTGGTCGCTCGTCGTGATGGTCGGCACCACCCTGGTGCTCGGCCAGTGGGGCGCGCTCCGCCGCCTGTCCGCCAAGGGCTGGCTGATGGTCGCGGTCGCCTCCGTGCTGATCGCGATCAACTGGGGCGTCTACATCTACGCCGTGAACAGCTCCCACGTCGTCGAGGCCTCGCTCGGCTACTTCATCAACCCGCTGGTCAGCGTCGTGCTGGGCGTGCTGGTGCTGCGTGAACGGCTGCGGCTGCCGCAGGTCGCCGCCCTGGGCATCGCCGTGGTGGCGGTGGTCGTGCTGGCCGTCGACTACGGCTCGCTGCCCCTGCTCTCGCTGACGCTGGCCTGCTCGTTCGGCGTGTACGGGCTGATCAAGAAGACCGTCCCGCTGGACTCCACCACGAGCCTGACCGGCGAGAGCATCGTGCTGGCCCCGCTCGCCATCGGCTACCTGGTCTGGCTGGGCGTCACCGGCGCGGGCACGTTCACGTCGCACGGGATCGGTCACGCGCTGCTGCTGGCCTCGGCCGGTGTCGTCACGGCCGTGCCGCTGATGTTGTTCGGCGCGGCGGCGCGCAAGGTACCGCTGAGCACCCTGGGGATGCTCCAGTACCTGACGCCGGTGCTCCAGTTCTGCTGGGGCGTGTTCGTGATGCACGAGGCCATGACGCCGGTCCGCTGGCTCGGCTTCGGCCTGGTCTGGGTCGCGCTGCTGGTGTTCACGCTCGACGCGGCCCGCGCGGGGCACCGGGCGCGCCGCGCGGCGGTCGACCCCGCTCCCGAGTGCCGCTAGGACCCCGGGGTCCCAGCGGCCGTCACGGGATCAGTGCGAACGGGCGACGACGTACTCGCTGAGCGACTCCAGCGCGTCGCGGGCCGGGCAGGCGGGGAGCTTGCCCAGCGCGGCGCGGGCCTCGTCGGCGTACTCGTCCAACGTCGTGCGGGCCCTCGCCAGGCCGGACGACACGCGCAGCAGGGCGAGAGCCTCCTCGACCTCGGCGTCGTCGGTGATGGGGCCCGCCAGAAGCCTGCCGAGCCTGGTGCTCCCGGCACCCGGCTCCGCCAGCGCGTACAGCATCGGGAGCGTCTTCACGCCCTCGCGGAGGTCCGTGCCGGGCGTCTTGCCCGACTCCTCCGTCGGCGACGCGATGTCGATGACGTCGTCGGAGATCTGGAACGCCGCCCCGATGACGTCGCCGTACACGCGCAGCGCGTCGGTCTGCTCCTCGGCCATCTCGGAGAACATCGCGCCGAAGCGCGCCGCGGTCGAGATCAACGACCCCGTCTTCTCCTTGATGGTCTTGAGGTAGTGCTCGACGGGGTCCTCGCCCTCGCGGGGCCCCATCGTCTCGCGCATCTGACCGGTGACCAGCTCGGAGAACGTCTCCGCGATGATCCGCGCCGCCGCCGTGCCCAGGTCGGCGGTGAGGGCCGACGCGTGCGCGAACAGGTAGTCGCCGGTCAGGATGGCGATGCTGTTGTCCCACTTGGCGTTGGCGCTGACCGCGCCCCGCCTCATGGTCGCCTCGTCCATCACGTCGTCGTGGTAGAGCGTCGCGAGGTGCGTCAGCTCGACGACCGCGGCCGCCTTGATGACGTTCTCCCGGTCCCACGTTCCGGTGAACTGGGCGGCGAGCAGGGTGAACAGCGGGCGAATCCGCTTGCCGCCCGCGTCCACGAGGTGCAGGGACGTCTCCATCACCGGGTGGAAGTCGCTCTGCACCACTTTCCGCAGAAGTTCTTCCACCTCGGCGAGGCCGTCCTGCACCACCTCCGCCAGCACAGGGTCGACGAACTGGAACCCTGTCCCCACCTGCTCGCTACTGGTCACCCTTGAAGCCTACGTACCACTAGAAGATGAAGCCGCCTGCCCCCGCCCAATCGAGGGCGAAGGAGGGCCAAACGCCCAGGACGAGGGTGATCGCCGCGCCCAGGGTGATCGCCACGGTGGTGAACGCACCGGGCACGGTCACCGTGGGGCCGTCGGGTGCGGGTTCGCTGAAGTACATGAGCACGATGACCCGCAGGTAGAAGAACGCGGCCACCGCGCTGGCCACCAGGGCCACCACGACGAGGGGTGCGAGACCGTCCTCGATGGCCGCCGCGAACACCACGAACTTGCCCACGAAACCACTCGTCAGGGGGATGCCCGCCAGCGCGAGGAGCAGGAACGTGAAGACGGCCGCGAGCACCGGCGACCTCTTCGCGAGCCCCGCCCACTGCGACAGGTGGGTCGCCTCGCCGTCGGCGTTGCGCACCAGGCTGATCACGCCGAACACGGCGATCGTGGTGAAGCCGTAGGCCAGCAGGTAGAACAGCGTGCCCGACAGGCCCTGCTCGGTCAGCGAGATCGAGCCGATCAGCAGGAAGCCCGCGTGCGCCACCGAGGAGTACGCGACCATGCGCTTCACGTCGGTCTGGGTGAGGCCGAGGACCGCGCCGATGACCATCGAGGCCACGGCGACGCCCCACAGGACGCCCCGCCACTCCCAGTTGGTCCGCTCGAACGCGACCGTCAGCACGCGCAGGATGCCGCCGAAGGCCGCGACCTTCGTGCAGGCCGCCATGAACGCCGTGATCGGCGTCGGGGCGCCCTGGTAGACGTCCGGGGTCCAGGCGTGGAACGGGCCGACGGAGGCCTTGAACAGCAGGCCGACGACCAGCAGGCCGAAGCCCGCGAACAGCAGCGTGTCGGACTTGTCGCTGCCCGCCGTGGCGGTCGCGATGTCGGCCAGCTTCACGGAGCCCGCGTAGCCGTAGAGCAGCGCGAGGCCGTAGAGGAAGAACGCCGAGGCGAACGCGCCGAGCAGGAAGTACTTGACCGCCGCCTCCTGCGAGAGCAGGCGGCGACGACGGGCGAGGCCGCACATCAGGTACAGCGGCAGCGACAGCACTTCCAGGGCGATGAACATCGTCAGCAGGTCGTTCGCCGCGACGAACACCATCATCCCGGAGAGCGCGAACAGCGTCAGCGGGAAGACCTCGGTCTGCATGCCCGTGCGGGACGCCTGGGCGCGGTCCTGGACCGTGCCGGGGCGGACCGCGGCGTCGGCGACGAACGCGCCGCCGGGCTCGACGGACCGGTCCGCGATCAGCAGGACCGAGCCGAACGCGAGCAGGAGCAGCGTGACCCAGAGGAAGATCACCGGCCGGTCGACCGCGATGGCCTCCGACAGCGTGGTGATGCCCTGGGGCTTGTTGTCGTCACCGGCCGCGTAGATGCCGAGCGCGCCGCCGGCGGCGACGAGGGCGAGCATGGTCAGCACGACCTGCGCCGCCCACCGCTGGTGCCTCGGCAGGAAAGCCTCGAACAGCACGGCGACGCAGGCGGCGCCGAGCACGATCAGCACCGGTGCGATGGCGCCGTACAGGATCTCCGGCGGGTCGATCGGCTGAATCTGGGCGAGGAACTTCACGTCACTTGCCTTCCTGCGCGACCGGGTCGATCACGCCGACCTCGCTCAACGTCGCCCCGATCGACGGGGTGATCACGTCCAACACCGGCTTCGGGTAGAACCCGAGCACGAGGATCAGGGCCACGAGCGGCGCCAGCACGGCGAGTTCCCGCTTGTCCAGGTCCTTGATCGCGGAGCGCTCGGGGTCCTTCGCGGTCCCGGGGCCGCCCGCCACGCTCAGCAGTGCCGTGCCGCGCACGGGGCCCTGGAAGACCCGCTGGTAGACCCACAGCACGTACAGGGCGGCCAGCACCATGCCGAGCGTGGAGACGATGGTGAACACCGGCTGGTTGGGGTACGAGCCGATGAGCACCAGGAACTCGCTCACGAACGAGTTCGTGCCGGGCAGCGCCAGCGAGGACAGACCGGCCACGAAGAACAGGCCGCCCAGCACCGGCGTCAGCTTCGCCATGCCGCCGTAGTCCTGGATGAGGCGGGAGCCGCCGCGCGACATCACCATGCCCACGACCAGGAACAGCATGCCGGTCGAGATGCCGTGGTTGACCATGTACAGCACCGCGCCGGTCCCGGCCTGCGAGCTGAAGGCGAAGATGCCCAGCGCGATGAAGCCGAAGTGGGCGATCGAGGTGTACGCGACGAACCGCTTCATGTCCGTCTGGCCGACCGCGAGCAGCGAGCCGTAGATGATGCCGACGACCGCGAGGGACAGCACCACGGGTGCCAGTTCCTTGCTGGCCGCCGGGAACAGCGGCAGGCAGTAGCGCAGGAAGCCGAACGTGCCGATCTTGTCCAGGATGCCGACGAGCAGCACACCGGCGCCGACGGGCGCCTCGGCACCGGCGTCGGGCAGCCACGTGTGCAGCGGCACCAGCGGGGCCTTGATCGCGAACGCGATGAAGAACCCGAGGAACAGCCAGATCTGCGTGGACGTCGGCGCGTCCTTCATGACCGTGACGAGCGTGGCCCAGTCGAGCGTGCCCTGGCCCAGCTTGTCCGCGCTGGTGACGTACAGGCCGATCACCGACGCGAGCATGATCAGCCCGCCGAGCAGCGAGTAGAGGAAGAACTTCATCGCCGCGTACTGCCGGTTCGGGCCGCCGAAGCGGCCGATCAGGAAGTACATCGGGACGAGGACGGCCTCGAAGAACACGTAGAACACGAACACGTCGGTCGCGGCGAACACGCCGACCATGCCGGTCTGCATCGCGAGCAGGAGCGAGAAGAACCCGCTCGCGCTGCGGCCCTCCGGCAGCTTGTCCGACCAGGCGCCGCCGATGACGACGGGCATCAGGAAGGCGATCAGCGCGATCATCACCAGCGCGATGCCGTCGACGCCGAACGACAGGTGCACCCCGAAGGTCGGGATCCACTCGGCCGAACTGGTCAGCTGCAACCGGGCGGTCGACGACGGGTCGTACGCCACCCAGGCGACGACCGCCAGCGCGAGTTCCACGAGCGAGAACCCGAGCGCGACGAACTTCGCGATCCGGTCGTTCCCCCGCAGGAAGGCCACCACCACGCTGCCGACCAGCGGCAGCAGGAGCAGCGCGATCAGCGTCCAGCTCACGAGAACCTCACCATCAGAAGCGCGCCCAGCACGCAGATCGCGCCCAGGAGCATGGAGAGCGCGTACGAGCGCACGAAACCGGTCTGGAGACGGCGCAACCGGCCGGAGCTACCGCCGAGCAGCGCGGCGGTCCCGTTGACGAGGCCGTCGACGCCCTTGTTGTCCACGAACACGAGCGCGCGGGTGAGCCAGGTGCCCGGCCGCGCGAACAGCGCCTCGTTGAGCGCGTTGCCGTACAGGTCGGCGCGCGCGGCGCGGACCGGGAACGACACGCGCAGCGGGCGCTCGGTCGGCTGCGGCTTGCGGCCGAAGAGCAGGAACGCGACCGCGGCGCCGACCACCGAGAGCGCGACGCTCAGGATGGCGACGGTGGTGTGGCCGATCGCGCCGTGGGTCTCCTCCAGCGGGCCGAGCGAGGGCTCCAGCCAGTCCGCGAGGCGGTGGCCGTTCTCCAGGAAGAAGCCCGCTCCGACGGAGCCGACGGCCAGCACGATCATCGGGATCCTCATCGACCACGGCGACTCGTGCGGGTGGTACTCGCGACCGTCCTCGGAGGTCCGGAGCTCCTTCCAGCGCGGCTTGCCCAGGAAGACCAGGATCAGCAGGCGGGTCATGTAGAACGCGGTCAGCGCTGCGCCCAGCAGGGCGACACCGCCGAACACGTACCCGCGCCAGCCCGGCTCGCCGAAGGCGGCCGCGATGATGGCGTCCTTGGAGAAGAAGCCGGAGAACGGCGGGATGCCGATGAGCGCGAGGTAGCCGAGGGCCCACGTCGCGAACGTGATCGGCATGTACTTCGCGAGCCCGCCCATCCGGCGGATGTTGCCCTCGTCGTTCATGCCGTGCATGACCGAACCGGCGCCGAGGAACAGCCCGGCCTTGAAGAAGCCGTGCGTGAGCAGGTGCATGATGCCCAGCGCGTAGCCGACCGGGCCGAGGCCGACGGCGAGGATCATGTAGCCGATCTGGCTGACCGTCGAGTACGCGAGGACCTTCTTGAAGTCGTCGTACGCGCAGCCGATGACGCACCCGATCAGCAGCGTGACGCCACCGATGATCATGACGACCAGGCGGCCGTCCGCGCTGAGGTTGTAGATCGGGTTCGAGCGGGCGATGAGGTACACGCCCGCGGTCACCATCGTCGCCGCGTGGATCAGGGCCGACACGGGGGTCGGACCGGCCATCGCGTCCGGGAGCCACGCCTGGAGCGGGAACTGGCCGGACTTGCCGCAGGCGCCGAGCAGGAGCAGCAGCGTGATCGCGAGGATCGAGCCGGACGAGAGCTCGTCCACCCGCGCGAACACGTCGGTGTACTGGGTGGTGCCCAGCTCGTTGAACATGATGAAGATGGCGATGGCGAGACCCAGGTCGCCGACCCGGTTCATCAGGAACGCCTTCTTGGCCGCGGAGGCCGCTTCCGGCTTGTACTGGTACCAGCCGATGAGCAGGTAGGAGGCGAGGCCCACGCCCTCCCAGCCGAAGTACAGGGTCACGAACCCGTTGCCCAGCACCAGGAGCAGCATCGCCGACACGAAGAGGTTCAGGTAGGCGAAGAACTTCCGCCTGCCGTCCTCGTGGGCCATGTAGCCGACCGAGTAGATGTGGATCAACGAGCCGACACCGGTGATCAGGAGCACGAACGTCAGCGACAGCGGGTCGAGCCGCAGGCCGAACTCGACGTCGAGCGCGCCGACCGGGATCCAGTCGAACAGGTGGAGCTCGCTGGTCCGCTCCTCCCCGCTCTGGCCGATGGTCGTGAAGAACAGCGCTAGTCCGTAGCCGAACGCCGCGATGATCGTGGCGCAGCCCAGGAGGTGGCCCCACCTGTCGGCTCGCTTGCCTGCCAGCAGCAGCACGGCCGCACCGAACGCGGGCAGGGCTAGCAGCAACCAGGCGAGACTCGCGAGCCCGCTGGCGGCAACTGGTTCCGTCACCGGTGACCTCTCAGTACTTCAGCAGGTTGGAATCGTCGACCGAGGCCGAGCGACGCGTGCGGAAGATCGACATGATGATCGTCAGGCCCACCACGACTTCGGCGGCGGCCACGACCATCACGAAGAAACCCATCACCTGGCCGTCGAGCTCCCCGTGCATCCGGGAGAACGTGACCAGCGTGAGGTTCACCGCGTTGAGCATCAGCTCGACGCACATGAACACGACGATTGCGTTGCGCCGCACCAGAACGCCCACCGCGCCGAGGCTGAACAGCAGCGCGGACAGGAGCAGGTAGTAGGTCGGGGTCACTTGTCCCCCTCCTTCGACGCGGCGGGACCGGTGAGCGCGTGCGCGTCGGCCTGGTGGGCCGTGCCCGACACCTCGGCGACGTCGTCCGCGAGGCGCTCCTTGGTGGTCGTCTCGATGAGGGCCGACAGCGACTCCTCCGCGACGGAACCGTCGGGCAGCAGCGCGGGCGTGGCCACCGAGTTCGCCGTGGCGAAGACACCGGGGCCGGGGAGGGAGCCGGGGCGGTCGCCCTTGAAGCGCTCCTCGACCAGCTCGCGCTGCGTCTTCTTCAGGCCCTTGCCGTGGCGGTCGGAGTACGCCAGGACCATCGCGCCGACGGCGGCGGTGATCAGCAGCGCCGACGTGAGCTCGAAGACGAAGAGGTACGTCGTGAACAGCGACTCGCCGATGTTGGCGACGTTGCCGCCGCCCGCGGCGTTCACCGCGGCGAGGCCGATCGAGTCGACCCTGGTGAAGGCCTGGGCGAGCGAGCCGACGACCAGACCGGCGAAGCCGACGCCGAGCACGGCGGCGGCGAGCCGCTGCCCGCGCAGCACCTCGACGATCGAGTCCGAGCTGTCCCGCCCGACGAGCATGAGCACGAAGAGGAACAGCATCATGATCGCGCCGGTGTACACGATGATCTGCACGAAGCCGAGGAACGGCGCCTGCTGGACCATGTAGAGGACACCGAGGCTGAGCATCGTCAGCACGAGCCACAGCGCGGAGTGCACGGCGTTGCGGGCGAACAGCATGCCGAGCGCGCCCGCGAGCGACAGCGGTCCGAGGATCCAGAACGCGACGGCCTCACCGGTGGTGATGGTGTCGGCGACCGGGGCCGTGGGCTCGGTCGCGGGCTGAGCCGCGGCGAGGAAGTCCTGCGCCAGGTTGAGGAGGCTCACTGCCCGGCCTCCGACTGGCGCGCGAGCGCGGGCCCGTTCACGTAGTAGTCCTGCTCGTTGTCGCCGAGCCGCATGGGGTGCGGCGGCTGCTCCATGCCGGGCAGCAGCGGGGCGAGCAGGTCCTCCTTCGTGAAGATCAGCTTCTGCCTGCTGTCGTCGGCCAGCTCGTACTCGTTCGTCATGGTGAGCGAACGGGTCGGGCACGCCTCGATGCAGAGGCCGCAGCCGATGCAGCGCAGGTAGTTGATCTGGTAGTCGGCACCGAAGCGCTCGCCGGGGGAATAGCGCTCCTCGTCGGTGTTGTTACCACCTTCGACGAAGATCGCGTCCGCCGGGCAGGCCCACGCGCACAGCTCGCAGCCGACGCACTTCTCCAGCCCGTCCGGGTGCCGGTTGAGCTGGTGCCGCCCGTGGAACCGCGGCGCGGTGACCTTCTTGACCTCGGGGTACTCCTCGGTGACGACCTTCTTGAACATCGTTCCGAAGGTGACGCCGAAGCCCTTGATGGGATCAAACATCCCCATCGCTGGCCTCCTTCGATGCTGTTACCGCAACGGTTTCCTTGGGCAGCTGGGCGACGACCGGGGTGCGCCGCGTCGGTGCCTTGGGGACTTCCAGGTCCAGTGGTGGAACGGGGTAACCGCCGCCGGTGATCGGCACCGCGTTCGGGTCCTCCTCGACCTTGCGGTCCGGCAGGAGCAGCGAGAGCAGCACCAGCACGCCGAGCGCGACGCCCAGGATGATCAGGAACTGGCGCTGGCTGAAGTCGCCCGAGTTGTTCAGCGCGCGCACCAGGGCGACGGCCACGATCCACACGAGGCTGATCGGGACGAGGACCTTCCAGCCCAGCCGCATGAACTGGTCGTAGCGCATGCGGGGCAGCGTGCCGCGCAGCCAGATGAAGAGGAACAGGAAGAACAGCGTCTTGGCGACGAACCAGAGGAGGCCCCACCAGCCGGTGTTCATGAAGTCGCCGCCCCACGGCGCCTGGTAGCCGCCCAGGAACAGCGTCGTGGCGAGCGCGGAGACCGTCACCATGTTCACGTACTCGGCGAGGAAGAACAGCGCGAACTTGAGCGAGCTGTACTCGGTGTGGAAGCCACCGACCAGCTCGGACTCGGCCTCGGGGAGGTCGAAGGGCGCGCGGTTGGTCTCGCCGACCATGGAGATGACGTAGATCGCGAAGCTCGGGAACAGCAGCACCACGAACCAGAGGTTCTGCTGCGCCGCCACGATGTCCGAGGTGGACATCGAGTGCGAGAACATCACGACGCCGACGATCGACAGGCCCATCGCGATCTCGTAGGAGATCACCTGCGCCGCCGAGCGCAGCGCGCCCAGCAGCGGGTACGGCGAGCCGGAGGCCCAGCCGGAGAGCACGATGCCGTAGACGCCGATCGAGGAGCAGGCCAGCACGACGAGGACGCCGACCGGGAGGTCGACGAGCTGGAGGCTGGTGCGCTCGCCGAAGAGCGAGACCTCGCCCGCGATCGGGATGACCGAGAAGGCGACGAACGCCGGGATGCAGGAGATGACCGGTGCGAGGAAGAACACCCACTTGTCCGCGAGGACCGGGCGGATGTCCTCCTTGAACGCCAGCTTCAGGCCGTCCGCCAACGACTGGAGCCAGCCGTTGGGGCCGACCCGGTTGGGGCCGGGTCGCTGCTGCATCCGCGCGACGACCTTGCGCTCCCAGTTGATCATGAACAGCGTCATGACGACGAGGAACGCGAAGATCCCGACGACCTTGATCAGGATGATCCAGATCGGGTCGTCCGCGAGAAGTTCGGCGGTGGTCATGCCTTTCCTCCACTTACCGCCACGAGGGAACCGTGGCCCGCGACGAGGTTGCGGCGCACGGTGACCGGGCCCGAGTTGCCGGGCAGCCAGACCACGCCGTCGGGCAGGTCCGCGACCTCGACGGGCAGCGTCACCGACCCGCGCTCGGTCGCCACGGTGATGTCGGCGCCGAGTTCGAGGCCGAGGTTCACCGCGGTGTTCGCGGACACCTTCGCCACGACCGGGCGGGCGGTGCCCGCGAGGTTCGGCTCGTCGTCCTGGAGCGAGCCGTTGTCCAGCATCCGGCGCCACGTCGCGAGAACGGCCTGGCCCGCCTTCGGCTGCACCAGCAGCGGGGCGGGCACCGTCGGCACGGCCGCGGCCGCCACGTTCGAACCGAGGCGGTCGAGGTCCGCCGCGGCGGCGGCCGGCGTCTGGGTGAACAGGTCGGCGTCCATCTCGACGGCCAGGGTGTCGAGCACCCGGCAGTCCGGCAGCGCGCCGGTGCCTTCGAGCGTGGTGCCGAAGTCGCGGCGGCGGCCTTCCCAGTTCAGGTAGCTGCCCGACTTCTCGACCGCCGGGGCGATCGGGAGGACGACGTCCGCGTGGGCGGTCGCCGCGCTCGGGCGCAGTTCCAGGGAGACCACGAACCCGGCGAACTCCAGCGCCCGCTCGGCGAGGCCGGGGTCCGGCAGGTCGAACGGGTCGACGCCCGCCACGACCAGCGCGTCCAGACCACCGCTCGCGGCGGCGACGAGGATGCCGTTGGTGTCGCGGCCCGCGCGGGTCGGCAGCGCGCCGTCCGGCAGGCCCCAGGCCTTCTCGACCTCGGCGCGGGCGGCGGCGTCGCTGACGAGCCTGCCGCCGGGCAGCAGGTTCGGCACGGCGCCGACCTCCAGCGCACCGCGCTCACCGGCGCGGCGCGGGATCCACGCCACCTTGGCACCGGTGGACTCGGCGAGCCGGGCCACCGCGGAGAACAGTCCGGGCACCTCGGCCGCGCGCTCGCCGACGAGGATCACCGAACCGCTGGCGCCCAGGGCTTCCGCCACGTCCGCCGCGTGCTCGGCCAGGCCGTTCAGCGCGGCGGGCTCCTGGCCGGGAACGCAGGCGAGCAGCGTGCCGAAGGTCTTCTCCACGGCGGGCGAGGTGTACTGGCCCAGGTGGAACACCTTGGTCTTGCGGCGCGCGGCCTTGCGCAGCCTCAGGAAGACGATCGGTGCTTCCTCCTCCGGCTCGAAGGCGACGCACAGGACGGCGGGCGCGGACTCGATGGCCCTGAACGTCACGCCGCCGTTGTCCGGCGTCGTGCCGAGGACGGTGCTGGTGAGGAACTCCAGCTCCTCGGCCGAGTGCGCGCGGGCCCGGAAGTCGACGTCGTTGGTCTTCAGCGCGACGCGGGCGAACTTCGCGTAGGAGTAGGCGTCCTCGACGGTCAGGCGACCGCCGGTGAGCACGCCGACGCCCTTGCCGTCGCGCGCGGCGGCGAGGCCGGTCGCGGCGACCTGGAGCGCCTCGGTCCACGACGTCTCGCGCAGCTCACCGGACCCCGCGTCGCGCACCATCGGGCGCGTGAAGCGGTCGGCGGCGGTCGCGTAGCGGAACGCGAAGCGGCCCTTGTCGCAGATCCACTCCTCGTTGACCTCGGGGTCGTCGCCCGCGAGCTTGCGCTGGACCTTGCCGCGCCGCCAGTCGGTGCGCTCGGCGCAGCCCGACGAGCAGTGCTCGCAGACGCTCGGGGTGGAGATGAGGTCGAACGGGCGGGCCCGGAAGCGGTAGGCCGCGCTCGTCAGGGCACCCACCGGGCAGATCTGGATGGTGTTGCCCGAGAAGTACGACTGGAACGGCTTGCCGTCCGCCACGCCGATCTGCTGCTGCGAACCGCGCTCCAGCAGCTCGATGAACGGGTCGCCCGCGATCTGCGCGGAGAACCTGGTGCAGCGCTGGCAGAGGACGCAGCGCTCGCGGTCCAGCAGCACCTGCGTCGAGATCGGCAGGGGCTTCGGGAACGTGCGCTTGTGCTCGTGGAAGCGGGACTCCGCGCGACCGTGCTTGAGCGCCTGGTTCTGCAACGGGCACTCGCCGCCCTTGTCGCAGATCGGGCAGTCCAGCGGGTGGTTGATGAGCAGCAGCTCCATCACACCCTGCTGGGCCTTGTCCGCGACGGGCGAGGTCAGCTGGGTCTTCACGACCATGCCGTCCGCGACCGTCATCGTGCAGGAGGCCTGGGGCTTCGGCATCGGCCGACCACCCATCTCGACCTCGACGAGGCACTGGCGGCAGGCGCCCGCGGGCTCCAGCAGCGGGTGGTCGCAGAACCGCGGCACGACGATGCCGAGGCGCTCGGCCGTGCGGATCAACAGCTCACCCTTGGGGGCGACGACCTCGAAGCCGTCGATCACGAGCTTGACGTGGCCCTCGGGGACCTCGACCTCGCTCTTCTCCGGTGCCAAAGTCATCAGTGGGCTCCTGCCAACACAGCGGAGTTCTTGTCGCACAGCGCCAGGAACTCGTCCTTGAAGTACTTGATGCCACTGGTGATCGGGCTGACCGCGCCATCGCCCAGCGCGCAGAACGAGCGGCCGAGGATGTTGTCGCAGACGTCGAGCAACGTGTCGATGTCGCTCGCGGTGCCGTTGCCCGCCACCATCCGCTGGAGGATCTGGACCAGCCAGTACGTGCCCTCGCGGCAGGGCGTGCACTTGCCGCACGACTCGTGCTTGTAGAACTCGGTCCACTTCATGACCGCCCACGGGACCGACACGGTCTCGTTGAACAGCTGGAGCGCCGTGGTGCCCAGCATCGACCCGGCCTCGGCCGCGCCCTCGAAGTCGAGCGGCACGTCGAGGTGCTCCGCGGTGAACAGCGGGGTGGACGAGCCGCCCGGCGTCCAGAACTTCAGCGGGATGCCGTCCTTCATGCCACCGGCCAGCTCCAGCAGCTCGCGCAGCGTGGTGCCCATCGGCGCCTCGTACTGGCCGGGCCGCGTGACGTGGCCGGACAGCGAGTAGATCTTCGGGCCGGGCGAGCGCTCGCGCCCCATGGTGCGGAACCAGTCGCTGCCGCCGTTGACGATGAACGGCACGCTGGCGATGGTCTCGACGTTGTTCACCACGGTCGGCGACGCGTAGAGCCCGGCGGTCGCGGGGAACGGCGGCTTCAGCCTCGGCTGGCCGCGCTTGCCCTCCAGCGAGTCGAGCAGCGCAGTCTCCTCGCCGCAGATGTACGCGCCGGCTCCGGCGTGCACGACGACGTCGAGGTCGAAGCCGGTGCCGAGGATGTTCTTGCCCAGGTACCCGGCGGCGTACGCCTCCTGCACGGCCCCGTTGAGCCTGCGGATGCAGTGCAGGGCCTCACCGCGCACGTAGATCGCGGCGAAGTTCGCGCGGATCGCGTACGAGGTGATGATGATGCCCTCGATGAGGGAGTGCGGGTCCGCCATCATCAGCGGGATGTCCTTGCAGGTGCCCGGCTCGCCCTCGTCGGCGTTGATGACGAGGTAGTGCGGCTTGCCGTCGCCCTGCGGGATGAAGCCCCACTTCATGCCCGTGGGGAAGCCCGCGCCGCCCCGGCCGCGCAGGCCGGAGTCCTTGCACTGCTGGATGATCTGGTCCGGGTGCGCGCCGAGGGCCTTGCGCAGCGCGGTGTACCCCTCCAGCTGCTCGTAGGTCTTGATCGTCCACGAGCGCGGCGAGAGCCAGCGCTTCGTGAGGACCGGAGTGAGGCTGTCGACCATGACTCCCCCTACTTCTTTTCCGGGAGGGGCGGGAACGCGACGTCGTCCGCGATGGACGGTGCGGTCCAGCCGTTGTCGGCGGCGATGCGGGCGCCCCGCAGCGTCTCGGCGGCGGCCGACGGACCGTCCAGGTCGGACTCGCGGCCCTCGAAGAACCCGGCGAGCTGGAGCTCCGCCTGGCGGAAGTCGGTGAGCGGAGCGCCGCGCGTCGGCGCGGGCTTCTCCCCGGCCTGCAACGCGGTCACGAGCTCCAGGGCCTTGTCCGGCGTCTGGTTGTCGTAGAACTCGTAGTTCACCTGGAGGACGGGGCCGAGGTCGCAGGCCGCGAGGCACTCGGCGTGCTCCAGCGTGATCGAGCCCGGCGTGCCCGGCTCGCCCGAGGTCTCCTCCTGGCCGAGCGGCCTGCCCTCGCTGCCGAGGTGCTCGCGCAGCTTCGCGAAGATGGCGTCGCCGCCCAGCGCCGCGCACAGGGTGTTCGTGCACACGCTGACCAGGTGCTCACCGCACGGCTTGCGCTTGTACATGGTGTAGAAGGTCGCGACCGCGCTGACCTCGGCGTTGCTCAGGTCGAGCTGGCCCGCGCAGAACGCGATGCCCGCCTGGCTCACGTAGCCCTCGACCGACTGCACGAGGTGCAGCATCGGCAGCAGCGCCGACCGCGACACCGGGTAGCGCGCGACGAGCGCCTGCGCCCGCGCGACGGTGTCCTCGTCGAAGACGCTGAGGTCCACCGTGGACGGGTCCTGCGTTTGAGTCATCGGTCACAACCACCCATCACCGGGTCGATAGAGGCCACCGACGCGATGACGTCGGCGACCATGCCGCCCTCGCACATCGCGGGCATCGACTGGAGGTTCACGAAACTTGGTTCGCGCACGTGCACGCGGAACGGGCGCGTGCCGCCGTCGGAGACCACGTGGTAGCCGAGTTCGCCGCGCGGCGACTCGATCGGCACGTAGACCTGGCCCGCGGGGACGTCGAAGCCCTCGGTCACCAGCTTGAAGTGGTGGATCAGGGACTCCATCGACTGGCCCATGATCTTGCGGACGTGCTCGAGCGAGTTGCCCATGCCGTCCGAGCCGATCGTGAGCTGCGCGGGCCACGCGATCTTGGCGTCCTCCACCATGACCGGACCCGGCTCCAGCCGGTCGACGGCCTGGCGGACGATCCGCAGCGACTGGTGGATCTCCTCGACCCGCATCAGGTACCGCGCGAAGCTGTCGGCCGCGTTCGACGTGGGGACGTCGAAGTCGTAGGTCTCGTAGCCCGAGTACGGCTCGACCTTGCGGAGGTCCCACGGGAGGCCCGCGGACCGCAGGATCGGGCCGGTGATGCCGAGCGCGAGGCACGCGTCGACGGGCAGGTAGCCCACGCCCGCGAGGCGGTTGCGCCAGATCGGCTGCCCGGTGAGCAGCTTGTCGTAGTCCGGGAGCCGCTTGTCCATGACCTTCAGGAACGAGCGGATCTTCTCCACGGCGTCGGCCGGGAGGTCCTGCGCGACACCGCCGGGGCGGATGAACGCGTGGTTCATCCGGAGACCGGTGAGGTGCTCCAGCAGGTGCAGCACCTCTTCGCGCTCGCGGAAGCCCGCGGTCATGCCGGTCAGCGCGCCCAGCTCCATGCCACCGGTGGCGAGCGCCACCAGGTGCGAGCTGATCCGGTTGAGCTCCATGAGCAGGACCCGGATGACCTGGGCCCGCTGCGGCGCCTGCACGCCGAGCAGCTTCTCCACGGCGAGGCAGTAGGCGGCCTCGTTGTGCAGCGGCGCCAGGTAGTCCATGCGCGTCACGAACGTGACGCCCTGGGTCCAGTTGCGGTACTCCAGGTTCTTCTCGATGCCGGTGTGCAGGTAGCCGATCACGGACCGGGCCTGCGTGACCGTCTCGCCCTCCAGCTCCAGCACCAGGCGGAGCACGCCGTGCGTCGACGGGTGCTGCGGGCCGAGGTTCATGACGATGCGCTCGTCACCCGCGGCGTCCGCGAGCACCTCGTCCCAGTCGCCGCCGGTCACCGTGTAGACGGTGCCCTCGGTGGTCTGGCGGGAGTCCGCGACGTCGACGGAGGGGCCCGCGGCGATCGTCGCTGCCTCGTCGGCGTCCGCCTGGCCGGTGGCCCGCGCGTCGGTGTCGCGGCTGTCGCTGCCCTCGGCGCTCGTGTCGGTGCCGGTCGACGCGTCGGCGACCGACCCCGTGTTCACGCGGGTCGCGCCGCCGAGGGACTCCTCGTACGCCTTGTCCGCCGCGTTCGCCTGGTTTTCGCTGCTCACGAGTAAGACCGCCTCTGGTCTGGCGGGGGGATCTCCGCGCCCTTGTACTCCACCGGGATCCCGCCGAGCGGGTAGTCCTTGCGCTGGGGGTGCCCGTCCCAGTCGTCCGGCATGAGGATGCGGGTGAGACCGGGGTGGCCGTCGTAGACGATCCCGAACATGTCCCAGGTCTCGCGCTCCTGCCAGTCCGCCGTCGGGTAGACCGACACGATGCTGGGGACGTGCGCGTCGTCGACGTCGACCGAGACCTCCAGGCGGATGCGCCGCCGGTACGTCATCGAGGTCAGGTGGTAGACGGAGTGCAGCCTGCCCGCGACGGCCTCGCCGTAGTCCACGCCCGACACCGAGCTGCACAGCTCGAAGCGCAGGGCGGGGTCGTTGCGGAGCACGGCGCAGAGCGCCACCAGCTCCTCGCGGCGGACGTACAGGGTGATCTCGCCGCGGTCGATCGTGACCTGCTGGATCACGTCGGCCGGGATGTCCTTCTCCCGCATGGCGCCGAGCAGCTCGTCGACGAACTCGTCGAACCAGCCGCCGTAGGGGCGCTCGGCGGGGGCGGCGACGTACGCGGGCAGGCGGAGACCGCCGAAGCCCGACGTGTCACCGGTGCCCGTGACGCCGAACATGCCCTTGCGCGCCTTGCCGGTCTCCAGCGGCGCCTTGCGCTCGGCAGGCTCCTGGCCACCCGACGGGCGGGCCTCCAGCCCGTCCTCCGCGGGTCGCTGCGCGCTGGAGTTCTCTTCCCCTGGCTCCCTCATCGCCTGCTCACTTCTTCTTCGCGAAACGCTCGGACGACGGCATGAGGTCCGTGGCGTAGCCGCTCTCCAGGAGGGCGGCCGCACGGGCCGCGCCCAGCGGCTCGTCCATGATCTTGGCGTGGATCTTGAGGATCGCGTCGATCAGCATCTCCGGCCGCGGCGGGCAGCCCGGCAGGTACATGTCGACCGGGACCACGTGGTCCACGCCCTGCACGACGGCGTAGTTGTTGAACATGCCGCCGGTCGACGCGCAGACGCCCATCGCGAGCACCCAGCGGGGCTCCGGCATCTGGTCGTAGATCTGCCGCAGCACCGGCGCCATCTTGTTGGTCACGCGACCCGCCACGATCATCAGGTCGGCCTGGCGCGGCGAGGCACGGAAGACCTCCATGCCGAAGCGGGCGAGGTCGTAGCGCGGCCCACCCGTCGTCATCATCTCGATCGCGCAGCAGGCCAGCCCGAAGGTGGCAGGCCACAGCGAGGACTTGCGGGTCCAGTTGACCAGCTTCTCCACGCTGGTCAGCAGGATGCCGTTCGGGAGCTTCTCCTCGAGGCCCATGACTGTCGCCTTCCCCGGTGCTTAGTTCCAGTCGAGGCCGCCGCGACGCCACACGTAGGCGTACGCGAAGCCGACTGTCGCGACGAACAGGGCGATCTCCACCAGCCCGAAGAGGCCGAGCTTGTCCGCGGAGACCGCGAACGGGTAGAGGAACACCATTTCGATGTCGAACAGGATGAAGAGCATGGCCGTCAGGTAGTAGGCGACCGGCATGCGGCCACCGCCCACGATCGGGGCCGGTGAGGGCTCGATGCCGCACTCGTAGGCGTCGAGCTTGGCCCGGTTGTAGCGCCGCGGCCCGATGTACGGCGCGGCCGTCACCGAGAACAGCGCGAACGCGCCGGCAAGTAGGAACATGAATACGAGGGGGAGGTAGGGCTGAAGCACTCTCCGTCGTCCTTTCCTCGCTGTCGCGACACGAGCGAGCCGCTGACCGATCCGCACCCTAAGGGGTGTTCTTGCCCGACTTACCGGTAAGGCACACCTAACAATCCGAGGTCAGCTTGTGAAACAGTTCACAAGCTTGCTCGGGGTCTTGTGAAGTGATTCACAAGACCATCGGCCAGTGTAGAACGTCACACAGAGGTGTCACAGGCACCCCCTCGCAGGGCGCTGACCTGGGCCGGGAGACCTCCTGAGACGCCGGGGCGCACGGCGGGGCGCAACCCGCGAAATGACTGCGACACACGGGTGACGCATTTCCGTGAGTTAGGCATGCCTAAGTCTCAGGTTAGGACTACCTAAGTTTGCGCTATTCGGAGGTATTTCCCGCGACCCCGGCCGCAAAAGCCCAGGTGAACAGCGAGGGAAAGGTGCCGGACCGAGACGGTGGCTTCGGGCTGCACAGAGTGAAGGGCCGGACCGGTGGTCACCGGTCCGGCCCTTCGACAGCGGGTGCTAGGCGCTCGGCGCGAGCTTCGTGGCCGCCGTGATGATGCGGTCGAACGAGTCGCCGTCCTTCGGGTCGTACAGACCGGCGAGGAGCTTGAGGACGAGCTTCATCAGCGTCTTGCGCGGCATGCCGTACTTGGTGGCCGTGCGCATGATCGTCGGGTTGCCGATCAGCTTGCTGAAGATGTTGCCCAGCCGGTAGTAGCTGCCGAGCGACTGCTCGATGCGCGCCGGGTAGCCCGCGAGCGCGTGCTCGCGGCTGAGCCCGGCGGGGCGGGCGAGGGCCTGCACGACGGTCTCGGCCGCGATGCGGGCCGACTCCATCGCGTAACCGATGCCCTCGCCGTTGAACGGGTTCACCATGCCGCCCGCGTCGCCGACGAGCAGCAGGCCGTTGCTGTAGTGCGGCTTGCGGTTGAAGCCCATGGGGAGCGCGGCGCCGCCGATCTTGCTGGTGGCGTTCTCCTCGCGGAAGCCCCACTCCTCGGGCGTGCCGTCGAGCCAGCTCTTCAGCAGCGCGCGGTAGTCGGTCGTGCCGTACGCCTTCGACGTGCTGAGGATGCCGAGGCCGACGTTGACGCTGCCGTCGCCCATGCCGAAGATCCAGCCGTAGCCGGGCAGCAGCTGGGGGTTGGCCGGGTCGCTGCGGTCCCACAGCTCCAGGTGCGACTCCAGGTAGTCGTCCTTGGTGCGCGGGCTCGCGTAGTAGCGGCGCACCGCGACGCCCATCGGCCGGTCGTCGCGCTTCTCGATGCCCGCGCTCAGCGCCAGCCGGGCGCTCACGCCGTCGCACGCCAGGATGAGCGGTGCGCGGTAGGTGACCTGCGTCTTCTCCGGGCCGACCTTCGCGGTGACGCCGACGACCCTGCCGGTGCGCTCGTCCTTCAGTGCACCCGTGACGGTGGTCAGCTCGTGCAGCCGGGCTCCCGCGGCCTTGGCCGTGTTCGCCAGCATCTCGTCGAAGTCCTGCCGGGGCCGCACCACGCCGTAGGGCGGGAACGAGGCCAGGTCCGGCCAGTCCAGCTCCATCGTCACGCCGCCGCCGACGACGCGCAGGCCCTTGTTGTGCAGCCAGCCCGCCTCTTCGCGGGTGTCGATCCCGAGGTCGATGAGCTGCTTCACGCCGCGGGGCGTGAGGCCGTCCCCGCAGACCTTCTCGCGGGGGAAGCTGCTCTTCTCCAGCAGCAGCACGTCCAGGCCCGCGCGTGCCAGGTAGGTCGCGGCCGTGGAGCCCGCGGGCCCCGCCCCGACCACGATCACCTCGGCGTCCTCGCCTGCCTGACGGCGGCTGGGAGTAGTCATCCCGACTCCTTGTGCATCAGTTCACAAACTCCTGTGAGTCTAACCGTGACCTGCTGAGAGGCGCCGGTCCGTCACTCGGGCTTGGTGGCCCGGTGCAGCGCGACCATGCCCCCGGTCAGGTTGAACCAGGCCACGTCGTCCCAGCCGGCCTCGGAGATCAGCTCCCCCAGCGCGCGCTGGTCGGGCCACGCGCGCATCGACTCGGCGAGGTACTGGTAGGCCTCCGGGTTCGACGACACGACCCGGCCGATCAGCGGCAGCAGGCGCAGGAGGTACCGCATGTAGACGAAGCGGAACGGCCGGAGCGTGGGCGTCGACACCTCGCAGATGACGAGCCTGCCGCCGGGGCGCACGACGCGGGCCATCTCCCGCAGGGCGGCGACCGTGTCGGTGAAGTTGCGCAGCCCGAACGAGACCGTGGCGGCGTCGAACACGCCGTCGGCGAACGGCAGGTGCAGCGCGTCGGCCGCGACCTTCGGCACGGGCCGGTGCGCGCCGCCCTGGAGCATCCCGAGCGAGAAGTCCGCGGCCACGCACCAGGCGCCGGAGGAGGCGTACTCCACGGTGGACACGGCGGTGCCCGCGGCGAGGTCGAGGACCTTCTCACCGGGTCGCGCGTCGAGCACCCGGCGGCTCCACTCCCGCCAGCGGCGGTCGAACCCGAGTGTCATCACCGAGTTCGTGCGGTCGTACCCGTTGGCCACGCCGTCGAACATCTCGGCCACTTCGCGCGGGTTCTTGTCCAGACCTGCTCGCGACATGCCAGAAGGGTATGTGACGCCCGGCCACCGCCACCCGGACCCCACGCCCCCGCGGACGTCACGCCGCCCGCCGCACCTCGACGCCCGCCACGGCCCGGTAGTGCCCCAGGAGCTCCCCGCACAGCACCGGCCACGTCCGCCCCCGGACCGACGCCCGAGCGGCCTGTCCGAACCGGCGGCGGCGCACCGGGTCCCGCAGCGCCTCCACCGCGGCCCGCAGGTCCGACGGCTCGCCGGACACCAGGTACCCGGTGCGCCCCGGCTCGACCAGGTCCCTCGGTCCGCCCGCGTCCGGGGCCACCACGGGGACCCCGCTGGCGAGCGCCTCCTGCACGGCCTGGCAGAACGTCTCGTGCGGTCCCGTGTGGACGAAGACGTCCAGGCTGGCGCAGGCCTCGGCGAGGTCGACCCCGGTCCGGAAGCCGAGGAAGGCCGCCCCCGGCAGCGCCCTCCTCAGCGCGGCCTCGTCGGGTCCGCTCCCCACCACCACGACCCGCACGCCCGGCACGCCGTCGAGCGCCGCGAGCCGCTCCACCTCCTTCTCCGGCGACAACCGGCCCACGTAGCCCACGAGCAGCTCACCGGCGGGGGCCAGCGCCCGCCGCAGCGCGTGGTCGCGCCGCTCGGGCCGGAACAGCTCCACGTCCACACCGCGGCCCCACCGGTGCACCCGCGGCACCCCGTGCGACTCCAGCGCCTCCACCGCCCAGGTCGACGGCGCCAGCGTCCGGTCGGCCAGCGAGTGCAGCCGCCGCGTCCACCGCCACGCGGCCCGCGCGGTGAGGCCGAGCCCGTAGCTGCCCGCGAACCCGGCCACGTCCGTCTGGTAGACGGCGACGGTCGGCAGCCCCAGCCGCCGGGCCGCCTGCACGCCGCGGGCCCCCAGCACGAACGGCGAGGCCAGGTGCACCACGTCGGGCCGGAACTCGGCCAGCGCCGTCAGCACCCTGCGGGTCGGCACGCCCACCGGCAGCGAACTGACCCTCGGCAGGTCCACGGCCGGGACGCGCACGACGGGTGTCCCCCGGTAGCTGTCGTCACCCGCCCCCGGCGCGATCACCAGCGCCGGACCCGGCAGGTTCTCCAGGACGCGGAGGACGGAGTTGGTGACCCCGTTGACGCGGGGCAGGAAGCTCTCGGTGACGATCGCTACGCGCACCGGCCCACCGTGGCGGGCCAACACCACCGGGGCGTGTCACGGCGGGGAACGCCCGCCGAACGTCTCCCGACGCGGACACCGTTGACCAGGTGATCGTCGTCCGGCCACCTGGTGGACGCGTGTCGGACATCCGCGGGGCCGAAACTAGCTCGGCATGACCGTCTTGTCGTCCAGGCCCGCCCAGCCCGTCGATCCCGCGCTCGTGTCGATCGCGCTGGAGGTCGCGGGGCGCCTCGCGAACGACGCCTCCGACGTGATCACGGCCACCGCCGGGCGGGGTGCGCGACCGGACGACGACGAGTCGCCCTTCGACTGGGTGACCGACACCGACCACACCCTCGAACGGCACACCCGACGCGTGCTGACCTCGGAGTTCCCGAGGATCCCGGTGTTCTGCGAGAACGTGGACGTGCCCTTCGAGGCGGAGTTCCGCTGGGTCGTGGACCCGATCGACGGGACCGCCAACTACGTGGCCGGGGTGCCGTGGTGCGCCTACAGCCTGGCGCTGGTGGACCGGTGGGGGCCGGTCGTCGGGGTGGTCGCCGACCCCTACCGGTCGCAGATCTACGCGGCGGCGCGCGGTCGGGGGATGCGCGCCAACGGGGAGCCCGTGAAGCTGGGCACCCAGTCCACCAGTCCGATCGTGTGCACCGAGATGACCCGCAGCGGGCCGTGGCCGGGGATGGGCGAGTTCATCACCCGCGCGGCCTCGTCGGGCACCGGCGTGCGGGTGCTGGGGTCGAAGGCGCTGGCCGTGGCGCAGGTGGCGCTGGGGCACGCCGCCGCGGCGGTGCTGCACGGGTACCACGAGTGGGACGTGGCAGGCGCCGTGGCGCTGGCCGTGGAGTCCGGGGCCGCCGTGCTGGACCGGCGCGGCGAGGGTGACCCGCTGCCGGTGGACGGGCTGCTGGTCGCCGCGCCCGAGGTGGCGGACGAGGTGCTCGGCTGGTGGCAGGCCGCCCTGCGGCCCTAGGCCCCCAGGCTGGGGAGCTGCTGCTCCAGGAACTCCAGGTCCGTGCGGGCGCGGTCCAGTTCGGGTCGGTCGAACATCTTCAGCGCCACCCGGCCCACCTCGGCCTCGAACGCCGCGAAGTCGCGGGCCGCCGCGAAGAGCCGCTGGGACGCCGGGTGGTTCTCCTCGACGGCGCCCATCGCCCTGGCCAGCCGGGCGATGCCCCGGACGTCGTCCAGCTCGGCCTCGAACTGGGCCGCGATCCGGGACATCCACTCCTTCGCCGGTGACTCGGGGACCGTGTCCACCACGGCGAGCACGCGGCGCACGGACTCCTCGCAGCGGGCCACCACCTTCGACCACTGGTCGGCCGGGGTGGCGGGCACGTAGAGGGGGCGCGGCTGCGGCGGAGGTGGCGGGGGCGGCAGGAGGACCCGCTGGTTGGACCTGCGGATGCTGCCCACCAGCAGGCCGAGCAGCGTGCCGGGGATGCCGCCCAGCGGGACCGAGACGATCAGCGCGGCCACCAGGGAGGCGACGACGCTCCCGCTCTCGTTCGACGGCGCGACCAGCATGAGGGTGAACAGCGTGAACATCACCGCGATGCCGATCGCCAGCCCACCGAGCACCGATCTCGCCATGACTCCCATCTCCCGATACTGCCACGTGAGACGGGAGTCAGGCGTCGAAATCGACCGTGACCCCGGTCGTGGTCGGCGTGGCCTGGCAGGTGAGGACGAAGCCGGCCTCCACCTCGCGTGGCTCCAGGGCGTAGTTGCGGCGCATCTCGACCTCGCCGTCCACGACGAGAGCGCGGCACGTGCCGCAGACGCCGCCCTTGCAGGCGAACGGGAGGTCGGAGCGGACGCGCTGGGCCGCGTCCAGGATGGCCACGTCCGGCGGCACGGGCACGGTGGTCACGCGGCCGTCCAGGATGACGGTGACCTCGGCCGCCTCCGCGAGCACGGCAGTGTCCTCCGCCCTGCGCGGGGCGGGCGGGGGCTCGTCGACGTAGAACAGCTCGTGGTGGACCCGCTCCGGCCCGACACCGCGCTCGGCGAGCACGGCCCTGGCGTCCTGGACCATCTCGTACGGGCCGCAGAGCCACCAGTGGTCGACGTCGGCGGCGGGCACGACCGTGCCGAACAGGGCGCGGAGCTTGTCCGCGTCCAGCCTGCCGGTGAACAGCTCCACGTCGCGCGGCTCGCGGGACAGGACGTGGACGAGCTGGAGCCTGGCCCGGTGGCGGTCCTTCAGGTCGGCCAGCTCCTCCGCGAACATCACGGTGTCGGTGCGGCGGTTGCCGTACAGCAGCGTCACGCGCGCGCCGCCCGCCAGGACCGTGGCGGCGATCGACAGCGCGGGCGTGATGCCCGAGCCCGCCACGACGAACGCGTGGTGCTCACCACCGTCCGGCGTGAAGGTCCCCTGCGGCGGCAGGACCTCCAGGACGTCACCCGCGCGCAGCTCGTCGACGAGGTGGCCGGAGAAGAGGCCGCCCTCGACGCGGCGGACCCCGATGCGCGGCGCGGAGCCGACGGCGGCGCAGATCGAGTACGAGCGGCGCTCGTCGCCGCGCTTGATCGTCAGGTACTGGCCCGCGGTGAACGCGAACTCCTCCGCCAGCTCGGCGGGGACGGCGAAGGTGACGGCGACGGCGTCGTCGCACAGCCGGTCGACGGCGGCCACGGTCAGCGCGTGGAACGTCGTGCGGCGGCGGGTGGGCGCGGAGGCCGTCACTAGATCTCCTTGACGTGCTCGAAGGGTTCGGCGCAGTCCTCGCAGCGGCGCAGCGCCTTGCAGGCCGTGGAGCCGAACCGGGACAGCTCGGTGGTGCGCGGCGACCCGCAGCGGGGGCACGGCACGCGCCGCGACGGCGGCGTGAGGTTGAGCGGCACGGGGCCCGCGACCTTCGGCCCGATGCGGTTCGGCGGGGCGATGCCGTGCTCGGTGAGCTTGCGGCGGCCGTCGTCGCTGATCCAGTCCGTCGTCCACGCCGGGTGCAGCGAGGTGCGCACCTCGACCTCGGCGTACCCGGCGCTGGTCAGGGCCCGGCGCAGGTCGGCGCCCATCTCGTCGATCGCCGGGCAGCCCGAGTAGGTCGGCGTGATGGTGACGAGCACGCGGCCGTCGGACTCCGACACGTCGCGCAGCACACCCAGGTCGGCCAGCGTCAGCACCGGCAGCTCCGGGTCGCGGACCTGCTCGGCGATCTCCCTGGCCGTGGTCACCACACCGCTCCCGGCAGCGACCGGTGCAGGTGCTGCATCTCGGCGACCAGGAAGCCCATGGCCTCGGTGTGCACGCCGTCGCGGCCCGCCCGTCCGGCGACGAACGCCGCCGGGACCGGCTCGGGCCTGGCCAGCCCCGCCGCCCCGAACACGGCGTCCAGCACACCGTCCACTTCGGACCGCAGCTCGCCGGGGTCGACGGCAACCCCGGCCAGCCGCGCCTCGACGGCGTTGGTGTGGAACAGCTCGTCGACGAACGGCCACACGCGGGCGACGGCCGCGACCATCCGGCGGTGCGACTCCTCGGTGCCGTCACCGAGCCGCACGGCCCACTGGGCGGCGTGGTCGCGGTGGTAGGCCAGTTCCTTGAGGCCCTTGGCGGCGACGGCCGCGAGCACCGGGTCCGCGCTGCCGCGCAGCCGGGAGAACTGGGCGACCTTCCACGACGAGAACACCAGCAGCCGCACGACGGTCGTGGCGAAGTCGCCGCCGGGCCCTGGGCCGCAGTCGATCTCGGCGAGGTGCACGTTGCGGAACTCGCGCTCGTCGCGCAGGTACGCCAGCGCGTCCTCGTCGCGGCCCTCGCCCTCGACCTCGCCCGCGCGGGTGAGCAGCAGGCGGGCCTGGCCGAGCAGGTCCAGCGCGATGTTGGCCAGCGCGATGTCCTCCTCCAGCTCCGGCGCGCGCGAGCACCACTCGGCCAGGCGCTGGGAGAGGACCAGGGCGTCATCGCCGAGCATCAGGCAGTAGGCGACGAGGTCGGCGCGGTCGACGGTGGCCGGGACCTCGCGGTCCACGCCCTCCAGCGGCGCGCTGAAGCCGGTGCCGAAGGCCCAGTGCGAGTCCTCGTGGTCGATCAGGGACTCGTAGGCGTTGTCGAAGCTCATGGCGCCTCCTCCACGGCGAGAGCGGCGGGGCTCACAGGTGCGGCACGTCGTCGGGGATGGCGTAGAACGTGGGGTGCCGGTAGACCTTGTCGCCGCTGGGCGCGAAGAACGGGTCCTTCTCGTCCGGCGAGGACGCGGTGATGGCCTCGGCGGGCACCACCCAGATCGACACGCCCTCGTTGCGCCGGGTGTAGACGTCGCGCGCGTTGCGGACGGCCATCTCGGCGTCCGGCGCGTGCAGCGACCCGACGTGCACGTGGTTCAGCCCGCGCTTGCCGCGCACGAAGACCTCCCACAGCGGCCACGACGCGCTCATGCCACACCCTCCTGCGCCTGACGGGCCTTGGCGGCGTGCGCCGCGGCGGCCTCCCGGACCCACGCGCCGTCCTCGTGCGCCTTGCGGCGGTGGGCGACGCGCTGGCTGTTGCACGGCCCGTGACCGCCGACGACCTGCCAGAACTCGTCCCAGTCCGGCTGGCCGAAGTCGTGGTGCCCGCGCTCGTCGTTCCACTTCAGCTCGGGGTCGGGGAACGTGACGCCGAGCTTCGCCGCCTGCGGCACCGACATGTCCACGTACTTCTGCCGCAGCTCGTCGTTGGTGTTGCGCTTGATCCGCCACGCCATCGACTGCTCGGTGTTGGAGCTCTCGGAATCGGGCGGGCCGAACATCATCAGCGACGGCCACCACCAGCGGTCGACCGCGTCCTGCACCATGTCGCGCTGCGCCCGCGTTCCCCGCATCATGGTCATCAGCAGTTCGTAGCCCTGCCGCTGGTGGAAGGACTCCTCCTTGCAGATGCGGATCATGGCCCGCGCGTACGGGCCGTACGAGGTGCGGCACAGCGGCACCTGGTTGCAGATGGCCGCGCCGTCGACCAGCCAGCCGATCACACCCATGTCCGCGAACGTCAGCGTCGGGTAGTTGAAGATCGAGGAGTACTTCTGCTTGCCGTCGACCAGCTTCTCGGTCAGCTCACCGCGGTCCGCGCCGAGCGTCTCGGTCGCGGCGTAGAGGTACAGCCCGTGACCGGCCTCGTCCTGCACCTTCGCCAGCAGGATGGCCTTGCGGCGCAACGAGGGCGCGCGGCTGATCCAGTTGCCCTCCGGCTGCATCCCGATGATCTCGGAGTGCGCGTGCTGGGCGATCTGCCGGATCAGCGTCTTGCGGTAGCCGTCCGGCATCCAGTCGCGGGGTTCGATCCGCGCTTCGGACGCCACCGCGTGCTCGAAGCGCGCCACCAGGTCATCCACCATGTGGACGATGTTACACCTGAACGACCGTTTCGGGAGAAACTGTCACAAATGGCGGAGCCCTCTCCGGGTGAACCACATCGCCGGGATCAGCACGGCCCACACGACCAGCAGGAACGTCGAGACGGGCAGCACCGCGAGCGAGGCGTCCCGGCCCCAGACCCGAGCCAGCTCGGTGTTCGTCGTGTCGTACTCGATGCGCACGAGCTGACCGACCTCCAGCCCCTCGGGGTACAGCACGCCCTGCGACGGGCTCTGCACCTTGCCGTCGGGGGTCCCGAACCTGATCACCGTGCGGTTGAAGGCGACGGACACCACCTCCGCGGTGGCGTTGCCGAGGTTCGCCTCGATGGACCGGTCGTCGGTCCAGACCGCGGCCATCAGCAGGACCGCCACGAGGGTCACCACCCCGCCGACCACCAGCAACGCACGGGCGACGCCCCGCCGGACCCGGACCCCGAGGGGAGCCCGCTGACTGGTCTGCACTGCGTCTTCCACCACAGCTGAGGAGTCTAGAGCCGCCTGGAGGAGGAATCTCAGGAGTGAGTCCATACCCTCGAAGCGTGACCACCGCACCAGCGTCGCGAACCCGACAACGTCTGCGCGTCCGCACCGCGCGTGCGACGGGTGAGGACCTGCTCGCCAGGCTCCCCCGCCCGGACAACGCGCTCGCCTGGGTCAGGGACGGATCAGGCCTGGTGGGATGGGGTGAGGCGGCGCGGTTCGAGGCGTCCGGCCCCGACCGGTTCGCCGAAGCCGACCGCTGGTGGCGGGACTTCACGGCCGCGGTGGACGTCCAGGACGAGGTCGGCCAGCCCGGCTGCGGGCCGGTCGCGTTCGTGAGCATGGCGTTCGCCGACGAACCCGGCCACTCCGTCCTGGTGGTGCCCGAGGTCGTGCTCGGCACCCGCGACGGGCGCAGCTGGGTCACCACGATCGGCCACGCGACCCCGTCCGACGTCACCCCGGTCCGCAGGCCGTCCACGGTCCGCTACTCCGACGGGCAGCTCTCGGTCACCGACTACCGCGGGGCCGTCGCGACGGCCGTGGCGCGGATGCGCGACAGCGAACTGGACAAGGTGGTGCTCGCGCACGACCTGCTGGCCGTCGCGGACGTGCCGATCGACCACCGGTTCGTGCTGGAGGGCCTGGCCAGGCGCTACCCGGAGTGCTGGGTCTACGCCGTGGACGGCCTGCTCGGCGCCACCCCGGAGCTGCTGCTGCGGCGCACCGGCGAACTGGTCGACTCGCGGGTGCTCGCGGGCACGACGTGGCCGCACGACGGCATGTCCGACGAGGAGCTGGAGGCGGCGCTGCTGTCGTCGGCGAAGAACCTGGAGGAGCACGACTACGCGATCCGCTCGCTCGCGGACACGTTGAAGCCGTTCTGCACGACCATGTCCGTGGAAGGCCCGTCGGTGCTGCGGCTGCCGAACGTGTCGCACCTGTCCAGCGACGTGATCGGCACGCTGAGCGGTTCGCCGTCGCTGCTGCGGCTCGGCGAGGCGCTGCACCCGACGGCCGCGGTCGGCGGCACGCCCCGCGCCGAAGCGATCCGCGTCATCGAGGAGCTGGAGGGCATGGACCGCGGCCGGTACGCCGGCCCGGTCGGCTGGATCGACGGCAACGGCGACGGCGAACTCGGCATCGCGCTGCGGTGCGCCAGGGTGGAGGGCAACACGGCCCGGCTGTTCGCGGGCTGCGGGCTCGTGGCGGAGTCCGATCCGGACAGCGAGGTGTGCGAGGCGCACGCCAAGATGCGGCCGATGCGGGACGCGCTCGAAGGCCGCTAGACCCGACGAGACCGCCGTGGCGCTCGGTGGGGCGCCCCTCTCGCGCGGAGGGGCGCCCCACCCGGCCTCAGCGCTCGCCCGCCGCGAGCAGCTCGTGCGTCTCCTTGATCTTCTGCCGCGACTTGGGCTCCGCGGTGGGGGCCTTCCTCGCGGCCACGGCGGCGTCGGCGCCGGGCGCCGTCGCGGGCTTGCCCTTGGTGAACAGCCACGTCGTGAACAGGTCGTCCAGCTGCTTGCCGGACACCTCCTCCGCCAGCGCGGTGAACTGGTCGATCGACGCGTCGCCGTACTCGTGCTGCTTCGTCCACTTCCGCAGCGTCGTGAAGAACGCGTCGTCACCCACGGCCGACCGCAGCGCGTGCAGCGTGAGCGCCCCGCGGTCGTACACGGCGCCGTCGAACTGGTTCGCCGCACCGGGATCGCCGGGCAGGACGTCCCAGAAGTCCGAGTCGGCCGGGTAGGACTCGTAGGTGAAGTCCGAGTTCTCCTGCGCGGTGCCCTCGCCGACGTGCTCCGACCACAGCCACTCGGCGTAGCTCGCGAAGCCCTCGTTCAGCCAGATGTCCTTCCAGCCGTGCACCGACACCGAGTCGCCGAACCACTGGTGGGCCAACTCGTGCGCGACGACGTAGGTGTTCGTGCCGCGGCGGAAGAACGCGGTGTCGTAGTTGGGCCGGGTCTGGTTCTCCAGCGCGAAGCCGATGCCGCCGGTGACCACACCGCCCTGCGCCTCGAACGGGTACGGGCCGAAGAAGTCGTCCTCGAAGTCGATGACCTCCGACGTCCGCTCGACGCTCGCCTTGGCGGCGCCCTCGAACTCGCCGAGGCCCTCCGCGTAGGCGTTCACCACGGGCAGGCCGCTCGGGGACGTCGACTGGCGGACCTCGAACTGGCCGATCGACACGAACGTCGAGTAGGTGTTCTGCGGCTTGGTGCTCCGCCAGTTCCAGCGCGTCCAGCCGTTGATCTGCTTCGTCGTGCCGGTGAGCCTGCCGTTGGAGATCACCTCGACGCCGTCCGGCACGGCCACCGAGACGTCGAACGTGGCCTTGTCGGTCGGGTGGTTGTTGCTCGGGTACCACCACGGCGCGATGTCGGGCTCGTCGATCGCGAGCGCACCGGTCGGCGTCCTCTTCCACGCCGTGTAGCCGTCGACGGACTTCGTGGACGGCTTGTCGTCGTAGGTGACGACCACGGTGACGTCGCCGCCCTTGGCGAGGGTGCCCCTCGGGTCGACGACCAGCTCACCGCCGTCCTGGGTGAACGACGCGACCCTGTTGTTCACCCGCACCGTCCTGACCTTGAGCAGGAAATCGAGGTTGAACCGCGAGAGGTCCTGCGTCGCTTTCGCCAGAATCGTCGTGGTGCCGGACAGGGTGTCGTTCGACGGCTGGTAGTTCAGCCGGATGTCGTAGTGGGAGACGTCGTAGCCACCGTTTCCCGAGTTCGGGTAGTACGGATCACCGATACCGGGTGCTCCAGGCGCCGCGGCGGCGCCTGCGGGGCCCGCGAGCAGCGCGAGCGCGCAGGCCGTCGCCGCCCCGACCGTGATCTTCGCTCTGATGGACATGGCTGGAAACTAGCCAGGTCTCCCTGACGCGAACACCCCCGTACGTAGGCTCCTACGACCTGGAACCCGTTGACACGGCAAGGCGCAGTGCGGCGTGCAAATCGCGCAATCCGGAACGATTCGCACGAATCTCCACAACCGTGATCCCGGAGGGCTGCGCGAGCGCGTCGCGGAATTGCTCCGCCGATTCCGCCAGCACGTGCGGCACCCGGTAACCGGCGCACAGCGCGGCCAGGTCGGCGCCGTGCGGGGTGCCGAAGACCCGCTCGAACGACGGCGCGAACTCGCGGGCGCCCTGCTCCAGGAGCGAGAAGATCCCGCCGCCGTCGTCGTTGAGCACGACGATCGTCAGGTCCGGCCGCGCCTCGTCCGGACCGATCAGCAGGCCGTTGAGGTCGTGCAGGAACGTCAGGTCGCCGACGAGCGCGAACCCCGGCCCCTCGGCGAGCGCCAGGCCGATCGCGGTCGACAGGCTGCCGTCGATGCCCGCGCCGCCCCGGTTGGCGTGCACCACGAGGTCGGCGCGCGGGTGGGCGACCAGGTCCACGTCGCGCACCGGGTTCGACGACCCGAGGAACAGCATCGAGCCCCACGGCAGCGCCGCGACCATCTCGCGGGCCACGTGCAGCCCGGTCGGCCACGGCACGTCGTGCAGCACCTCCTCGACGAGCCCGGCGGCCGCCTTGTCCGCGTCCTGCCAGGCCGCGAGCCACGAGGGGTCGACCTCCAGCTCACCCGCCTCCAGGTCGGTGGAGGTGTGCGTCGCGGCGAACGACGGGTCCGGCCAGTCCAGGTCCGGCGTGAGCACGTGCACGACCGGCGTCCGCGCGATGAGCTTGAGCACCCCGCGCGACAGCGTCGCCCGGCCCACGACCAGCACCGCGGTCGGCCGCAGCTCGGACGGCAGCTCACCCGAGTTCAGCAGCAGCGTCCCGTGCCGCAGCACCGGGCCGTCCGAGCCCGCCGTCGGCTCCGCGACGATCGGCCACCCCGCGTGCCACGCCAGCTCGGCGGTCTCCCCGACCAGCGAGTCGCCGACCACGACCAGCGTGCGCGGCCCGAGGTGCTCGACCGTCGAGACGGACCTGGTGGTGCGCGGCTCGACGCGCGTCCACGGCACGTCGAAGTGCCTGCCGTCCAGCGCCTCCGGCCAGTCGCCCTCGTGGTCGGGCACCAGGGGCTCGCGCAGCGGCACGTTGACGTGCACCGGCCTGCCCGACCTGGCCGTCGAGACCGCCCGGCACACCAGCGACCGCCACATCGCGTTCTGCCCGGCCCGCCGCTCGGCCACCGGGAAGTGCAGGGTGTCCGCCGCCGCGCCGAAGATCCCGTGCTGGTCGACGGTCTGGCTCGCGCCCGTCCGGTACAGCTCGACCGGCCGGTCCGCCGTGATCACCAGCAGCCCCGTGCCCGAGTGCCTGGCCTCCAGCACCGCGGGGTGCAGGTTCGCGACGGCCGTGCCGGACGTGCAGACCACCGCCGTGATCCCGTCCGCCTTCGCCAGGCCCAGCGCCAGGAACCCGGCGCCGCGCTCGTCGACGCGCACGTGCAGCGTCAACCGCCCGTCGACCTCCGCCTCGTGCAGCGCGAAGGACAGGGGCGCGTTGCGCGAGCCGGGGCTCAGGACGACGTGCCGCACGCCGTTGCGGACGAGCTCGTCGACGAACACCAGGGCTTGCGCGGTGGACGGGTTCACGGCCCCATTCTCCCCCAGCGCACGATGGGGTGATTCCCCTTGCGCATTCGAACACGTGTTCTAAGTTCAACCCATGAACTACACCATCGGAGTGATCCTGATCATGACCGTCCCGGGGGCCCACCTGCCTGCGGTTCGAGCGCCGCACCGGGTCCCCTTATTGTCGCGGGCGTGGCAGACCAGGAAATCTCCGAGTTGTTCGACGCGTCCCGGTGGAAGCCGATCCCCGGCTTCGACTCCCTCACGGACATCACCTACCACCGCGCGGTGGACCAGGGCACGGTGCGGATCGCGTTCAACCGGCCCGAGGTGCGCAACGCCTTCCGCCCGCACACGGTCGACGAGCTGCACCGGGCGCTGGACCACGCCCGCATGTCGTCCGACGTGGGCTGCGTCCTGCTCACCGGCAACGGCCCGTCCCCCCGCGACGGCGGCTGGGCGTTCTGCTCCGGCGGCGACCAGCGCATCCGCGGCCGGTCGGGATACCAGTACGCCGCGGGGGAGACCGCGGACACGGTCGACCCGGCCCGAGCGGGGCGGCTGCACATCCTGGAGTGCCAGCGCCTGATCCGGTTCATGCCGAAGGTCGTCATCGCCGTCGTGCCCGGCTGGGCGGCGGGCGGCGGCCACAGCCTGCACGTCGTGTGCGACCTCACCATCGCGAGCGCCGAGCACGCGAAGTTCAAGCAGACCGACGCCGACGTCGGCAGCTTCGACGGCGGCTACGGCTCGGCGTACCTGGCCCGCCAGGTCGGCCAGAAGTTCGCGCGCGAGATCTTCTTCCTCGGCCGCACCTACGGCGCGGCCGAGATGCAGCGGATGGGAGCGGTGAACGAGGTCGTCCCGCACGCCGAACTGGAGAACACGGCGTTGCAGTGGGCACGGGAGATCAACGGCAAGTCCCCCACGGCCCAGCGGATGCTGAAGTACTCGTTCAACCTCATCGACGACGGCTTGGTGGGCCAGCAGATCTTCGCGGGCGAGACGACCAGGCTGGCGTACATGACGGACGAGGCTGTGGAGGGCCGCGACGCGTTCCTGGAGAAGCGGGCGCCGGACTGGTCCGATTTCCCGTACTACTTCTGAAACCGGCACGCACCCCAGACGCGCGCTGCGCCCAACCAGTCCGGCCTCTTTTCGAAACCCCGCCCAGACCTTGTCCGAGGCCTGTCCGGGCTCGGTCCGGGCTCGGCCCAGGCTCGGTCCGGGCTCGGTCCGGGCTCGGTCCGGGCTCGGTCTGGGCCCCAAGGCTTATCCGGTCCGTCGAAGGCTCGGCCGGGTCCGCCCAAGGCTCATCCGGGTCCGTCGAAGGCTCGTCCAGGGCTCGTCCGAGGCCGCCCAGGTCCTGCGGGGCGCGTCCAGGTCCGTGGAAGGCTCATTCGAGCCTGTCCAGGGCGCGTTCGGGTCCGTCCAGGGCTTGTCCGGGTCTGTCAAAGGCCCGCCCAGGACTCGTTCGGGTCCGTCGAAGGCTCGTTCAGGGCTGGTCCGGGGCAGCCCAGGTCCGTGCGGGGCTCGGGGTGCTTCGGACGCAGCCAGCCACAGACACCGGGTTACTTCAGCGATGGGACGGCTTCCACAACCAGCGGCCTCACAACCAGCGGCCTCCACAGCCAGCGGCTTCGGGCGCAGCCGATCTCAGGCGGGGCTGCCTGCGCAACCAGGCTGCTCTGTGGTCAGGGCTGGCGCGGTGGCCTCCAGGGTTGAGGCGGTCCAAGCTCGGGACACCTCAACCACAGCCCTGACCTCGGGCATCGAAGTGCTCCCAGGGCGACAGACAGCCACCGAGTCGCCACCACGGTCGAAGCGGTCCTAACCCGCCTCGGACACCGAGACCACATCCGCCCCGTTCTCCGGCAGCAAAACGGCTCGGCCGCGACACTGCCCCGAGGCCAACCTCTTCTCTACCCCAATCACAACTCCACCACCTCCCTCAAGCTCTCCGCCTTCCCAGGCCCATCCCTCACCGCCCCACCTCCCCACCGCAAGCCTGCTCAGCCACGACACCCCCTCCTTCCCGCCCACCACCTCCCCAACACGAGCCTGACCACCTGCAACCGCCCCCACTCCCCCAACCAGCTGGGAAAACTGATGGCCGACATGGTCGAGGCAGTCCCTGTCTCGTTCGAAGCGCTCGAACTGATCCCACCCCTGCGGGCGGCCTTGGACGGCACGGGACCCGCCGTGGTGCCGGTACCGGTCGGACAGGTCGTGGCGCCCGTTCCGCTGGACGGCTGGGAGCGGGAGACGGCGTTGGTGATCACCACCTCCGGGTCGACCGGTGTACCGAAGTCGGTGTTGCTGTCGGCGTCGGCGCTCCGGGCGTCCGCCGAGGCGACGCACGCTCGGTTGGGCGGGCCGGGGCGGTGGTTGTTGGCGTTGCCCGCGACGCACATCGCGGGTGTGCAGGTGCTGGTTCGGTCGCTGGTGGCGGGGACGTCGCCCGCCGTGCTGGATCTCGCGCCGGGGTTTCGGGCTGAGCGGTTCGCCGAGGTCGCGCGGCCGTTGTTGGCGACGTCGGGGCCGCACTACACGGCGTTGGTGCCCACCCAACTGGCTCGGCTGGTGGCCGAGGACGTGTCGGTGTTGAAGGAGTTCGACGGTGTGCTGCTCGGTGGTGCGGCGACACCGAGACCGCTGCTGGACGCGGCGTTGGCGGCCGGGGTGCGGGTCGTGACCACGTACGGGATGAGCGAGACCGCCGGTGGGTGCGTGTACGACGGGGTGCCGCTCGACGGGGTTGAGGTGAGGCTCGTCGACGGGCGGATCGAGGTGGCCGGGCCGACGTTGGCGTTGGGGTACCGGGGGGAGCGGTTCGCTGACGGGTGGTTCCGGACCGGTGATCTCGGGCGGTTCCGGGTGGACGGGACGCTGGAGGTGCTGGGGCGGGCGGACGACGTGATCGTCACCGGTGGCGAGAAGGTGCCCCCGGTGCTGGTGGAACGGGCTCTGGCGGGTGTGCCGGGAGTGCGGGAGGTGTGCGTGGTCGGGGTGCCGGACCCCGAGTGGGGGCAGGTGGTCGTGGCCGCGGTGGTTGCCGGTGGGGTGGCGCCGTCCGAGGAGGTGTTGCGGGAGGTCGTGCGAGCGGCCGTCGGACGGGCGGCCGTGCCCAAGCGCGTGCTGTTCCTGCCGGAACTGCCCACGCGTGGTCCTGGAAAGGTCGACCGCGCCGCGGTGGCCCGCTCGTTCGGGTGACTCCGCCTGCGCGGGCGGTCGGGCCCCGCTTGGCTCTGGCGAATGACGAGACGCCTGCTGGTGATCATCGTGGTGCTGCTGGCCGTGGCACAGGTCATTCCCGCGCAGGCCGCGACCGCGGCGAGCCTGCACCGGGTCTACGCCACTCGTGAAGGTCTGGTCGGCGGCACCACGGCGAACGGTCACGTGATCAAGGACCGCGACCACTTCGTCGCCCTGCCGTCGCGGCGGGGACTGGCCGGGCGCGACTCGGGCGACCGCACCGTGCGCGTGTGCGCGAACAACGGCCGCTGCGAGTGGGCACCGGTCTGGGACGTCGGGCCGTGGAACGTGAAGGACGACTACTGGAACGACAGCCGGGAGATGTGGACCGACCTGCCCGTCGGGAAGCCTCAGGCGCAGGCGGCCTTCGAGGACGGTCACAACGGTGGGAAGGACCAGTTCGGGCGCAAGGTCGGGAACCCGGCGGCGATCGACCTGGCCGACGGCACGTTCTGGGACGGGCTGCGGTTGACGACCAACTCGTGGGTCACGGTGCAGTTCCTGTGGACCGGATCGGCGCCGCACGGGACCGTGCGCGCGCTGTCGGTGGTGCGCAACGCGCCCCGCGACTCCGCGACCGAGGTGGGGTTGGCGGCCCCGTACGCGCGGGTGCCGCTGGCGTGTTCCGTGGACGGTGAGAGCGCCACGGGTACCGAGGGGACGTCGACCACCTGGTACCGGCTGTCGACCGGCAAGTACCTGGGTGCCGCGCACATCGCCGGAGCACCGGCCGTGGACGCGTGCTGACACGGGTTCGCCGCACGACGGACCGCGCCGCTCCTCGCGGGTGGCCGCCGTGCGGTTCGTGGGGGCCCAGGCAGTGAGGAGGTCGTGCGCGGGGGACGGTGGTGGGGAGCGTGCGATGTGGTCCCCCGTCCGCAGTGGTCAGAGGGTCATGGCCGAAGATGACCCCATGGCCACAGTCACCCAGTGGGTTGAGGGAACTCGTCCGCGCACACTGCCCAACTCGATCGCTCCGGTGCTGGTCGGCGCGGGCGCCGCGCAGAACATCGACGCGTTCTCGCTCCCCATGTCGCTGCTGGCGCTGGTGGTGTCCATCGCGTTGCAGATCGGGGTGAACTTCGCCAACGACTACTCCGACGGCATCCGCGGGACGGACGACCACCGGGTCGGGCCGTTCCGGCTGGTCGGGTCGGGTGCGGCTGACCCGAAGACGGTGCGGAACGCGGCGTTCGCGTGCCTCGGCGTCGCGTCGCTCGCGGGGATCGTGCTGATCGCGATGTCCGGGTACTGGTGGCTCGTGGCGTTCGGGGTGCTGTGCATCGCGGGTGCCTGGTTCTACACCGGCGGGTCGAAGCCGTACGGGTACTCCGGGTTCGGGGAAGTGGCGGTGTTCCTGTTCTTCGGGCCCGCCGGGGTGCTGGGCACGCTGTTCGTGCAGACCGGTGAGGTGACCGGGATCGGCATCGGGGCCGCTGTGGCGGTCGGGTGCTTCTCGACGGCGGTGCTGGTGGCGAACAACCTGCGGGACATCCCGACCGACACGAAGTCGGGGAAGCGGACGCTGGCCGTCCTCCTCGGCGACAAGGACACCCGGCGGCTCTACCTGGCGCTGGTGGTGGCGCCGTTCCTCATCACGCTGGTGATCGGCGTCCGCGTGCCGGGCACGCTGCTCGGGCTGCTGGCGCTGCCGCTCGCCGTGCTCGGTGCTCGGCGGGTGGTGCGGGGGATGACCGGTCTGCACCTGATCCCGGTGCTGCGGGACACGGGTCTGGCGATGCTGCTGTGGGCCGCCGTGGTCGGTGGCGCGCTGATGGTGAGCTGATCCGCCTACCGTCCCGAGGCCGGGTGAGG
>NZ_DBNGPQ010000075.1:0-11988 GCF_057122925.1 Umezawaea sp.
GCGGATTCAGGACAGCGACCGCAGGTGTCGCACCTTCGCAGGCCCGTCGACGTGGCCCGCGGTGATCCGCCTGGTGAGTTCTTCCAGCCGTTCCCCGGTGATGTGGTCGTCGGGCTGGTAGACGACCACCCTGGTCTGCGGGCTCTCCTGGAGCAGCATCGTGATCGGGCGCAGGGCCAGCATGCCGACGTGCAGGGACAGGATGCGCTTGGCCTTCCGGGAGTCGGTGACCACGTCCGCCTGACCCCAGAGACGCGCGAACAGCGGTGAGTCGGCCCGGAGCCGAGCCAGCAGTGGTTTCCAGGCCGGATCGGTCACCGACTCGCCTTGACCCGCGCGGAGTGCGGCCACGATCGCGGCGCACTCCTCCTCGTGGTCCGCGTGCCCGGCGATCCAGTCGGGGTGGGTGAAATTCAGGTACGCGCAGTTGCGGTCCGCCTCGGGTACCGACTCAAGGTCGTCGATCATGAACCGGAACGGCGCGTTGTGGGCCACCGACTCGAACCAGGGTGTCATCACGACCGCCGGGTACGGAGCGAGCTGGTCCAGCAGCCCCTGCACCAGGCCGTCGACCCTCTCGTAGGCGGGTGCCTGTTCGGCGCCGGGATGCCCGCCGAGCAGCAACAGGTGACGTCGCTCGCCCCTCGACAGCCGCAGGGCGTCGGCGATGCCGAGGAGGACCTCCAGGCTCGGCTGGACGTCGCGCCCCTGCTCCAGCCACGTGTACCAGGTGCAACCGACGTTCGCCAGAACCGCCACCTCCTCCCGGCGCAGTCCTCTGACCCGTCGCCTGCCACCGCCGGGCAGGCCCACGTCCTCCGGCGAGAGGCGGTCGCGCCGCGCGCGCGGGTAGGCGCCGAGTTCGCGCGATCGCACGTTCGCCATGGCGATCACCATCTCACGGACCGACCGGTCCAGGCTGGTGGTCCGGCCACCAGCATCGAGCGGCCCTGGGCACTCGCGGGAGAGCCCGACAGGGTTGACCACGTGCGGAGCATCCGACCGGTCCCCGTCGCCGCCCACGGCACGACGTGCACCTCCAGCAGCGGCGACGTGACCGTCCCGAGCCTCGGAGAGCACCCCCGCGGGCCGCCGCGCCCGCGCGCCTCACCGGACAGCGCCGATCCCGAAACCCGCGAAGGACCCGAACCATGATCAAGATCATTGTCGCGCTCAAGCGCGCCGAGCACATGACCCACGACGAATTCGTCGACCACCAGAAGAACAGGCACCGGCCGCTGCTGATGTCGATCCCGGAAGCCGAGCAGTACCTCCGCCGGTTCGTCGTGTCCTACCCGGTACCGGCGCCCCGGTTTCCCGAGCCGGAGTTCGACTCGATCGTCGAGGCGTGGTTCGACGACATGGCCGACCTCGAAGCCCTCTTCCTCAGCGACAACTTCCTGGAGGTCGTCGACCCGGACCACGAGAACTTCATCGACCTCACCTCGGTCCAGCAGGTGGTCTGCGAGGAGGACGTCGTGGTCGATCGGGACTGACGAGGTCCTCGCCCCGTCGAAACCGCTGTCCGTGTTCCCGCTGGTCGCGTCCTCCCCGCACGGAGGTCGTCCGGACCGCCCGGGGGCAGCCCGCGGAGGCGGGGAGGTGGCACCGCGCACCGGTCGTGCGCATTCTCGTGGCCGGTGCTGCCGGAGGAGGCCGTCAGCGGGCGGGTGGGGAGAACGGGTCATGGGGTCGCCCATCGGGAGCTTCCCCATGACCCCTAACTGGAACGGGCGGGGCTCCCGAACCATGTCTGGTGTACGCGGTCCGCCCCCCTCGACGCCTCCCCTGCGCACCGGGGAGCGGACCGCGGTCGTGCGGCTGCCGTCCGCCCCGGACGACCCCCGAACCGCCGCACAGCACCTGTCTAGCCGCTCGGCGTTGTCCGGTGTCGGCGGGCGGAAGCCTGACAACCACTCCGGACAACGGTCAGGGCCCGTTGACCCCCGAGACCCAGCTCGTGGGCAGGCCGCTCTCGGTCAGCAGGAGCTGCCAGTCGCCGAACCCGGCAGGCGCGTCCGGCTGCCACGGCCAGTGGCCCTGCGGGGTGGGGACGATGATCTGCACGGCCGGGAAGTCGCCCTTGCCGTAGAGCAGGAACGCGCTGCCGAAGAACTCCGGGTAGAACCCCTTGAACACCTTCTCGACGGTGATCGGGATGCCGGTGAAGACGTCGTGGTGCAGCCGGCCCGGCACGAACCGCTCACCCGCTCGGGCACGGGAGACGTAGGTGGCGAGCAGGATCGTCGCGGCCTCCGACGGCAGGCCGACGACCACCGCCTCCGCCACGCCGAACCGCCGCCAGGCGCCCACCGTGAACGAGTACGGCGCGCCCTCGGCGTCCTGGGGCACGCTGATCGTGGCGTGCCCGTGCAGGTCGGCTTCCCTGAGCAGCCACTCGCGGAGGCGGATTTCCTCTTCGGGGTACGGCGGAATCGTCACGCCGCCCATTGTCCCGCAACGCGGAGGGGACCCCCACCACCGGTGGAGGCCCCCTCGGGACGGCGTCCTAGTCGATCTCGGCCATGACCTCGTCGGAGACGTCGAAGTTCGCGAAGACGTTCTGCACGTCGTCGCAGTCCTCCAGCGCGTCGATCAGCTTGAAGATCTTGCGGGCGCCCTCGGCGTCCAGCGCGACCGTCACGGACGGGAGGAAGTTCGAGTCCGCGGAGTCGTAGTCGTAGCCCGCGTCCTGGAGCGCCTTGCGCACGTCGACCAGGTCGGTCGCCTCGGACACCACCTCGAAGCTGTCGCCGAGGTCGTTGACCTCCTCCGCGCCCGCGTCGAGGACGGCCATCAGCACGTCGTCCTCGGACAGGTCGTTCTTCGGCAGGATCACGACGCCCTTGCGGCTGAACATGTACGACACCGAGCCGGGGTCGGCCATCGAGCCGCCGTTGCGGGTCATCGCGGTGCGCACCTCGCCCGCCGCGCGGTTGCGGTTGTCGGTGAGGCACTCGATCAGCACGGCGACGCCGTTCGGGCCGTAGCCCTCGTACATGATCGTCTGCCAGTCGGCGCCGCCCGCCTCCTCACCGCCGCCGCGCTTGCGCGCGCGCTCGATGTTGTCGACCGGCACGGAGTTCTTGCGCGCCTTCTGGACCGCGTCGTACAGCGTCGGGTTGCCATCGAGGTCGCTGCCACCGGTCCGCGCGGCCACCTCGATGTTCTTGATCAGCTTCGCGAAGAGCTTGCCCCGCTTGGCATCGATCGCGGCCTTCTTGTGCTTGGTGGTAGCCCACTTGGAGTGGCCGCTCATCTTTCCTCCGTCACATGCGACACAACACGCTCAGCCCGCTGAGCGAACGATTTCCACGAAAAGGCTGTGCACCCGACCGTCACCGGTGAGTTCCGGGTGGAACGCGGTGGCGAGCACGGGACCCTGCCGGACCGCGACGATCCTACCGGCGGCGTCACCCGCCGTCGGGGATTCCGGGACCCTCGCGAGCACGTCGACGCTCCCACCAGCGGATTCGACCCACGGAGCGCGGATGAAGACGGCGTGCACCGGGCCGCCCTCGACGCCCTCGAAGTCCAGGTCCTCCTCGAACGAGTCGACCTGGCGGCCGAACGCGTTGCGCCGGACCACGATGTCGAGCCCGCCGAGCTGGTGCTGGTCGGGGCGGCCGTCGATCGCCTTGTCCGCCAGCAGGATCATGCCCGCGCACGACCCGTAGGCGGGCATCCCGCCCGCGAGGCGCTCGCGCAGCGGCTCCAGCAGCTCGAACGTCGCCAGGAGCCTGCTGATGGTGGTCGACTCGCCACCGGGCAGCACGATCCCGTCCAGCTCGGCGAGTTCTTCCGGACGACGCACCGGGCGGGCGACCACGTCGCACTCGGCGAGCGCGATGAGGTGCTCGCGGACGTCGCCCTGGAGGGCGAGCACACCGACGACGGGCTGGGCTGCGGACACGGCTGCGGTTCCTCGGAGTGGTCGTGGACTGGTCGCACCACCCTAGTACCACCGGTGATCACGGCTGGTGAAGGGCTGTGGAACCACGAACGCGGGGAGGCACCCCGAGCACGTGGCCCGTGGTGCCTCCCCGGACGGGGGGTCAGCGCTCGCCGACCGCGACCGGCTCCGGATCGGCCGCGGAGCGGCGCGAGACGACCTTCCAGCCGACGACGAGCACGACGACGAGGACCGGGATGGACCAGAAGGCCACCCGCTCCGCCGTGCCCGCGAAGGCCATCAGCACGATCACCAGCGCCAGGAAGCCGAGGGTGCCCCAGTTCGTGTACGGGGCTCCCGGCATCCGGTAGGACGGGCGTTCGATCTCGCCGCGCAGCGCGGAGGCCCGCAGCCGCATCTGGCAGACGATGATCGTCGCCCAGGTCGCGACCACGCCCAGCGAGGCGACGGCGATCGCGATGTCGAACGCCTCCTTGGGCACCAGGTAGTTCAGGATCACGCCCGCCAGGTAGACCACCGAGGTGAACAGCACGCCGCCGTAGGGCACGTGGTTCTTGCTCATCCTCCCGGTGAACGCGGGCGCCTCGCCCTTCTGCGCCAGCGACTTGAGGATGCGGCCGGTCGAGTAGAGGCCGGAGTTGCACGAGGAGAGCGCGGCGGTGAGCACGACGGCGTTCATGACGTCACCGACCCACGCGATGCCCAGCTGCGAGAAGACCGTGACGAACGGGCTCTCCAGACCGCTGTAGGCGGTCCACGGCAGCAGCAGCGTGAGGAGCAGCACCGAGCCGACGTAGAAGACCGCGATCCGGTAGACGACGCCGTTGATGGCCTTCGGCATCACCTTGTGCGGTTCCTTGGTCTCACCGGCGGCGATACCGACGAGTTCGACGGCCGAATAGGCGAAGATGACCGCCTGGAGCGTCATCAGCGCGATACCCACACCGGCCGGGAAGAACCCCCCGAATTCGGTGATGTTGTGCACACCGGCCGTGGACCCACCGATTTCGGTGCCCTTGACGACCAGTGCGATACCCGTGAACAGGAACGCGACGATCGCGGTCACCTTGATGACGGAGAACCAGAACTCCAGTTCGCCGAACAATTTGACCGAAAGGAGGTTGACAACGACCAGGAACGCGAGCGCGACCAGCGCGGTGATCCACTGGGGCAGGTCGGGGAACCACCGGTGCATGTAGATGGCGACCGCCGTGATCTCGGCGATGCCCGTCATCGCCCAGTTCAGCCAGTACATCCAGCCGGACGCGAACCCGGCCCACGGGGCGATGAACTCGCGGGCGTACTCGACGAAGCTGCCGGTCGTCGCGCGGTGCAGCACCAGCTCGCCCAGCGCTCTCATCACGAAGAACGCCGCCAGACCGCACAGCGCGTAGGAGAAGACGAGCGCGGGCCCGGCGGCGGCGAGCCTGCCACCGGCACCGAGGAACAGGCCGACGCCGATGGCGCCGCCGATCGCGATCATCTGCACCTGGCGCTTGCTCAGCGCCTTGCTGTACCCGTCGACGTCGGGCAGGTGTTCGTCCTTTTCGGGCGAATTGGTCTGCGAATCCACGAGGCGGTTCCCTTCCCCATAAAACACGTGCGTCGGAACCTCCCGCGCTCCGACCCGGACCAGTGGAGTGACGCCGACCACCCCACTGGTCGCAGGACGTTAGAGGTTGTGCGCACTCAGTGGGAAATCACTTGGGGAAGACTTGATGTAATCGAGATCACAAGGCGCGCTTTTCCCGGAAAGGGCCCGGTCCAGGTCGTCCCAAATGTCTTCCACGTCCTCCAGACCGACACTCACCCGCAATAGGTTCTCCGGCACTCCGCACGCATTCCGGTCGGCGCTGGGCACGAGTCGGTGCGTGAGGGCGGCCGGGTGCTCGATCAGCGTGTCGACCGATCCCAGGCTCACCGCGGGCGTGATCAGGGACAGGCCGCGGACCACCTCGGTCGGGTCCTCGCGGGTGGTGAACGCCAGCACCGCGCCGGGGCCGCGCAACTGCCGCCCGAGCAGGCCCGCCGGGTCCGCGCCGGGCAGGCTCGGGTGCCGCACCACGCCCACGGCGGGGTGCTCGGCGAGCCTGCGGGCCAGTTCGACCGCGCCGCGCTGGGCCGCTTCGACGCGCAGCGGGAGCGTCGCCAGCCCGCGGTGCATCAGGTAGCCGCCGAGCGGGTGCAGCACCGCGCCGGTGACGATCCGGACCTGCCGCAGCGCGGCGGCCCGGTCGGCGGAGCAGGCCACCACGCCGCCGAGCACGTCGCCGTGGCCGCCGAGGTACTTGGTGCCGGAGTGCAGCACGTAGGTCGCGCCGTGCGCGGCGGGGTTCTGGAGCACGGGCGTGGCGAAGGTGTTGTCCACCATGACGGGAACGGCACCGGCCCGCGCCACGACGGCGGCGATGTCGACGAGGTCCAGGTTGGGGTTGGCCGGGGTCTCCAGCACCACCAGCCCGGTCTCCGGCGTGATCGCCTCGGCGACCCGGTCGGCCGTCGCGTAGGTCGTGCGGACGCCGAGCAGGCCGGAGGAGAGCAGGTGGTCGGTGCCGCCGTAGAGCGGTCGCACGGCCACGACGTGGGGCTTCCCGCCCATGACGGCCGCGGCCTGCACGACCGCCGTGACCGCGGCCATGCCGCTGCCGAACGCCACCGCCTGCTCGGTCCCCTCCAGCAGGGCGAGTGCCTTCTCGAACCTCGCCACGGTCGGGTTGTGCAGGCGGGCGTAGACGGGCGAGGACGCCTCGGCGACGCCGTCGGCGAGGGCCTGGAGCGCTTCGCCGCCCCTGGCCTGGTCGGGTACGGGGTAGGTGGTCGACAGGTCGAGGGGCGCCGCGTGGACGCCGAGGGCCGCGAGGTCGTCGCGGCCCCCGTGCACGGCCTTCGTGTGGAAACCCGCCATGGTGACCTCCGTGTTTCGTGCGGTCCGGTGGCACGATCGTGACAACCGGGGCAGGTTTCGCGGTGGACTTCCGCAGGGACTGCGGTGGGTGGAGGAGATGACCGTGATGGATTCGGTGGACGCCGCGATCGTGCACGAGTTGCAGAAGGACGCGCGGCTGCTCAACAAGGACCTGGCGGACCGGGTCAACGTCGCGGCGTCGACGTGCGTGGTCCGCCACCGGGCCCTGCGCGACCGCGGGGTGATCACCGGCTACCACGCCGAGGTGGACCTGAAGGCCGTCGGACGGCCCGTGCAGGCGATCATCGCGGTGCGGATCCGGCCGCACACGCGCGCCATCGTCGGGCCGTTCATGGAGTACGCGCTGGCGCTGGAGGAGACGCTCGCCGTGTCGCACGTGACGGGTCCGGACGACTTCCTGGTGCACGTGGCGGTCGCGGACACCGCGCACCTGCAACGGCTGGTGCTCGACCGGTTCACCGCCCGGCGCGAGGTCACCGAGGTGCACACGAACCTGCTGTTCGAGCACGTCCGCAAGCACACGGTGCCGCCGCTGGGCTGATCGCGGCACGCCGTCGCGGGTCGCGGTGCCGCTCCGGCCGGGGCACGACGGGCGGGTGGCCCCGACCTGGCGGGCACGACAACGGCGTGGCGCGGACCGCCCGGGGGCTCGGCGGGACCGGGAGGTCGTCGCCCCGCCGCCGCGACCCCTGCGGCGGCTCCGCGCCCGTGTTAGGAAAGGCCATGGCGAACGACGTTCTGCGCGACGTGCTCGACGGCCGCTGGGCCGATCTCCGCCGGAGGTCCCGCGAGCTGCTCGGCACGCTGGAACCGCCGCCGGTGCTGGACCTGGAGGCGCAGCGGGCCCTGGTGTTCGAGCAGCTCGGGCTGCTCGCGAAGGGCGGGCACTCGCTGATCGGGTTCCCCGAGGCCCACGGCGGTGACGACGACATCGGCGGGTCGGTGGTCGCGTTCGAGGTGCTGGGGTTCGGCGACCTGTCGCTGATGGTCAAGGCGGGCGTGCAGTGGGGGCTGTTCGGCGGGGCCGTGCAGGCGCTCGGGACGCGGCGGCACCACGACGAGCACCTGCCCGCGATCATGAACCTCGACCTGCCCGGCTGCTTCGCCATGACGGAGACCGGGCACGGGTCGGACGTGCAGCACCTGCGGACCACGGCCACCTACGACGCGGACGCCGAGGAGTTCGTCGTCCACACGCCGGACGTGCAGGCGCGCAAGGACTACATCGGCAACGCCGCTCGGGACGGGCGGATGGCCGTGGTGTTCGCGCAGCTGGCCTCCGGCGGTCAGGAGCACGGCGTGCACGCGCTCCTGGTGCCGTTGCGCGACGAGCACGGGCAGGTCCTACCGGGAGTGTCCATCGAGGACTGCGGCCACAAGGCCGGGTTGAACGGCGTCGACAACGGCCGGATCGCGTTCGACCGGGTGCGGGTGCCGAGGACGGCGCTGCTCGACCGGTACGGGTCCGTGGCGGCGGACGGCACGTACAGCAGCCCGGTCGACGGGGCGGGGCGGCGGTTCTTCACGATGCTGGGAACGCTGGTGCGCGGGCGGATCAGCGTCGCGGGCGGTGCGGGCAGCGCGACGAAGAAGGCGCTGGCGCTGGCGGTCCGCTACGGCGAGGCGCGGCGGCAGTTCACCCGGCCCGACGGCGAGGAGGTGGTGGTGCTGGACTACCTCGCGCACCAGCGGAGGCTGCTGCCCGCGCTGGCCACGACCTACGCGCTGCACTTCGCGCAGGAGGAGCTGGTGTCGGCGCTGCACGACACCACCGACGACCGCGGTCGGCGCGAGCTGGAGTCGCGGGCCGCCGGGCTCAAGGCGGTGTCGACGTGGCACGCCACGGCGACGATCCAGACGTGCCGGGAGGCCTGCGGTGGCGCGGGGTACCTGGCCGAGAACCTGCTCCCCCAGCTCAAGGCGGACACGGACGTGTTCACCACGTTCGAGGGCGACAACACCGTGCTGCTGCAACTGGTCGCGAAAGGACTGTTGACGAGCTACCGCGACCACGTGGGGGACCTGGACGCGCTGGGCACGGTCCGGTTCGTGGCGGACCAGTTCGTCGGGGCGGTCGTCGAGCGCACGGCGGCCCGGTCGATCATCGCCCGGCTGGTCGGCGGCAGCGGTGACGGGCTGCTGGAGCGCGGCTGGCAGGTCCGCCAGTTCGAGTTCCGCGAGACGCACGTGCTGGAGGGGCTCGCGCGGCGGCTGCGGAGGGCGGGTGCGGGCGCGGAGGACCCGTTCGAGACGTTCAACAACGCCCAGGACCACGTGCTGCACGCGGCTCGTGCGCACGTGGACCGGGTGGTGCTGGAGGCGTTCGTCGCCGCTGTGGACCGGTGTCCCGACGCCGGGACGGCCGCGTTGCTGGACCAGGTGTGCGATCTGTACGCGTTGTCGGTGCTGGAGGGGGACCGGGCCTGGTTCCTGGAGCACGGGAGGTTGACCGCGGAGCGGTCGAAGGACTTGTCCAGGGCCGTGAACGAGCTGTGTCGGGGGTTGAGGCCTCGGGCGCGGGAGTTGGTCGACGCCTTCGCGGTGCCCGAGGCCTGGTTGGCTTCGCCCATCGCCGGGGGAACTGGAGGCTCGTCCTCGGGGATCGGGTAGCCGCTGATCCTCGGGGACCGGGTAGCCGCCGGTCCTCCGAGATCGGGTCACCGCCGGTCCCGGCGTGCTGTGGCCGATTTGACTCGGCGCCCCCTCGATTCGACCCTTGATCGGGCTGGAAGGGCAGTCCCAGAAGCCTGCCCGATCAAGGGTCGAATCCGCCGAGCAAAATCGGCCACTGGTTTCGGGAAATCCCCGTCTTGCTCTTTCTCACCTTATTCCCGCGTACCGCAGTGCCGCTGTTACCGCTGCCGCCAGTAGCACCACCAGTACGAAGGGTGCTTTGCGCCAGGCCGCCAGCGCGCCCGCCGCTACGCCCAGCGGTAGGGCGAAGCCCGCGAAGGAGTGGCCCTTGGTCAGGGTTGCCGTTGCCACGAGTGCTACCAGCAGGACTGTTGCCGCCGTTGACATCGTGGTGCGGGCCCTGTCGGAAAGGGTGATGCGGTCCCTCAGCAGCGGGCCCGCCAGGCGGAACGCGTAGGTGCCTGCCGCCAGGGCCAGGATCGCCAGGATCGTCATCGGCTCGCCGGGACCGGGAGTCGCAGTGCCACCAAGCCTGCCAGTGCCAGCAGCACCGGTACGCCTGGCGGTGTGAAGGGTGTCGCGGCCAGGGCTGTCGCCGCGCCCGCCAGGGCCGCTCTGGTGGTGGCCTTGTCCTTCAGCGCCGGTAGCACCAGTGCCAGCAGGGCTGCTGGGAACGCGGCGTCCAGGCCGAAGGTCGCCGGGTCGCCTATCCCCTGGCCCAGCAGGGCGCCCGCCAGCACGCCCGTGTTCCAGGCGATGAAGAGGGTGGTGCCGCACAGCCAGTACGCGGTCCTGGCCCTGGCCGGGTCTCGCTGGGCCAGGGCGAAGGCGACTGTCTCGTCTGCCATCAGGTGGCTGCCCACGAGTCTGGCCGGTAGTCCTGAGCCGATCACGCCGCCTACCGCCATGCCGAACGGGAGGTGCCTGATGTTGAGGATCAGGCCCGCCAGGACGGCCGCCGGGGGTGAGCCGCCCGCCGCGACTATGCCTACCGCCATGAACTGGGCGCCACCCGCGAAGATGACCAGTGACATGAGGACCGGTGTCCACCAAGGGGAACCGGAGGCCACCGTGATCGCTCCGAAGGAGGCTCCCGTCACGGCCGCGCTCGCCGCTATCGCCAGGGCGTCGCGGAGCAGCCCCGGATCTGGTGTTCGCCATGTCGAACGCATAGTCCTATACAATGAACACTTGGCGAGCGTTCGTCAAGGCGAACGACTTGACCGACATGTCGAACGACTGGAGTGCCGTGAACCGGACCGCGCCGCTGGAGGTCATCTCCGCGTCCCTGCGTCGTGAGCGTGAGCGCGTTGGCCTGTCGCTCAGCGAGCTGGCGAAGCGGGCGGGGATCGCGAAGTCGACGTTGTCGATGCTCGAAGCCGGTAGCGGGAACCCGAGCGTGGAGACGCTGTGGGCGCTGGGCGTGGCGCTGGGCGTGCCGTTGAGCAGGCTCGTCGACCCGCCCACCACGCGGGTGCGGGTGATTCGCGCCGGCGAGGGGCCCGCGATCTACTCCGAGCGCGCGCACTACACGGCGACGCTGCTGGCGTCGTGTCCGCCCGGCGCTCGGCGGGACGTGTACCACCTGGCGCTGGAGCCGGGGGCCGCGCGGGAGTCGGATCCGCACATGGCGGGCACGGTCGAGCACCTGGTGGTGAGCAGCGGGCGGATGGTCGCCGGCCCCGCGGACGAGCCGGTGGAGATCGGTGTCGGCGACTACCTCGCCTACCCTGGCGACCAGCCGCACACGTGCCGCGCGCTGGAGCCCGGCACCACCGGGATCATGCTGGTGGAACACGTCTGACGCGGGCGAGGCCCGCACCGGCGGCGGTGCGGGCCTCGCCTGCGGGGCGTCCTTCTACCAGCCGCGCTCCGCCAGGCGGTGCGGCTCGGGGATCTCCTCCACGTTGATGCCGACCATGGCCTCGCCCAGGCCGCGCGAGACCTTGGCGATGACGCTCGGGTCGTCGTGGAACGTGGTGGCCTTGACGATGGCCTCCGCGCGCTGCTCCGGGTTGCCGGACTTGAAGATGCCGGAACCGACGAACACGCCCTCGGCGCCGAGCTGCATCATCATCGCGGCGTCGGCCGGAGTCGCGATGCCACCGGCCGTGAAGAGCACAACCGGAAGTCTGCCGGCCTGCGCCACCTCGCGGACAAGCTCGTAGGGAGCCTGCAAGTCCTTGGCGGCGACGTAGAGCTCGTCTTCCGGCAGCGATGCCAGCCGCTTGATCTCAGCCCAGATCTGCCGCATGTGGGTCGTGGCGTTCGACACGTCGCCGGTACCGGCCTCACCCTTCGAGCGGATCATTGCCGCGCCCTCGGTGATGCGTCGCAGCGCTTCGCCAAGATTCGTCGCCCCACAAACGAACGGGACGGTGAACTGCCACTTGTCGATGTGGTGCACGAGGTCTGCGGGCGTGAGCACCTCGCTCTCGTCGATGTAATCAACGCCGAGTGCCTCGAGCACCTGGGCCTCGGCGAAGTGCCCGATGCGGGCCTTCGCCATCACCGG
>NZ_DBNGPQ010000076.1:0-91995 GCF_057122925.1 Umezawaea sp.
TTGAAGCTTAGCAAGCGATTTTTCTGACTGTCAAATCGGCCTGCGAGGCATTCAGTTCTGAAGATTGTGGCCCCCGCTCCGGCCCGTTTCCGGTCCGTGTCGCGGTGACAAGGAGAAAGTTACACCCCCATGAACTGGGGTCCAAATCGGGGTACCCCTAGGTCCAAGGTCAACAAAACCCCAGCTAGAACGGCATCCCCGACCCCTCAGAGTGCCCCGAACGGCCGGAAACCACTCCTCACTGTGACCGGGACCACCAAAACTTTTCCTCATCGGCTCGCGACGGGCAGGTGGACGACGACCGCCAGCCCTCCGCCGGGCACCGCTTCGGCGTGCACCAGGCCCTCGTGCGCGGTCACGGCCGCGCGCACGATCGACAGCCCCAGCCCGGTGCCCGTGCGCGCGGTCCGGTCCGCGCCACCTCGGCGGAACGGTTCGAACAGGCTCTCCACCAGCTCGTGCGCGATCGGGGGTCCGGACGACGACACCCGCAGCACGGACCACTGCGGCCCGCACTCGGTGACCACGTCGATCCACCCTCCGACCAGGTTGTGCCGCACCGCGTTCTCCAGCAGGTTCCCCGCGATCCGCTCCAGCAGGGCAGGGTCGCCGACGGTGGGCGCCGGGCCGGTGCGGAAGCTCATGCGCAACTGCTTGGCCGCCGACTCCGGCCGCGCGGCCCGCCACGCCGAGTCCACGACGGTCGCCAGGTCGACGGGTTCGTGCACCGCCAGGCGCGTCCCCTCGGTGCGGGCCAGCAACAGCAGCGCGCTCACCAGTTGTTCCGCGCGTTCGGTGGCGGACCGGACCACACCCGCCATGCGCCGCAGCTCCTCGACGTCCGCGTCCGGGTCGGACAGCGTCACGTCCAGCTCGGTGCGGATGACGGACAGCGGGGTCCGCAGTTCGTGGGAGGCGTTCGCGACGAACCGGCGTTGCGAGTCGAACGCCGCCTGGAGGCGGTCGAGCATCCCGTCGAACGTGTCGGCCAGCTCCGCGACCTCGTCGCGGGGGCCTGCGAGCCGCAGCCTCTCGCCCAGCGACTCGGCGGACAGCCTGCGGGCGGCCTCGGTGACGTCGTGCACGGGTTTGAGCACCCGCCCGGTGATGGCCCAGGCCAGCACGGCGGCGGCGAGCACGACGAAGAAGAACGCGACGGCGCCGGACCGGACCACGTCCGCGCGGGCGTTCGCGCTCAGCACCTGGCTCAGCACGTCGGTGTCGACCTCGACGCCGTCGACCTCCACCGTGCTGCCCTCGGGGAACGCGGGCATCGAGTCGACGACGCGACCGACGAGCATCCACCCCAGCAGGAGCAGCAGGCAGCTCACGAACGCGACGAGGGCGGTCGCGAGCAGCGTGATCCGGAGGCGGAGACCAGGACCCCGCCGGTGGGCGAAGTCAGTCCTCAGCGGAGCCGGTCCCGGCACTGGGGACCCGGTAGCCGGAGCCCACGACGGTGTCGATGATGCCCGGCTCGCCGAGCTTCTTGCGCAGCGTCATCACGGTCACCCGAACGGTCGTGGTGAACGGGTCGGCGTTCTCGTCCCACACCCGTTCCAGCAGTTCCTCACTGCTGACCACGGACCCCTTGGCCGCGAGCAGCACTTCGAGGACACCGAACTCCTTGCGGGTCAGCTCCACCAGCGCACCCGCCCGCCGCACCGTCCGCCGGGCGGGGTCCAGCTCCACGTCCCGCGCGCTCAGCAACGGGGGCGTGGCAGGCGTGGCGCGCCGAGCCAGCGCCCGGACCCTGGCCACCAACTCGGGAAAGGCGAACGGCTTCGCGAGGTAGTCGTCAGCGCCGAGCGACAGCCCGGCGACACGATCGTCGACACCGGCGCTGGCGGTCAACATCATGACCCGCGTCAACGCACCGGAACTGAGGATCTCCTTGCACAGCTCATCACCGGACATCCCCGGCAGGTCGCGGTCGAGCACCACCACGTCGTACCGGGTGATGGTCGACTTCTCATGACCGGACTCGCCGTCGTAGGCGACGTCGACGGCCATGCCTTCTCTCCGCAGGCCGCGCGCGATCGCGTCGGCCAACGGCACTTCGTCCTCAACAACCAGGATCCGCACACCACAACGCTACCGGCACCCCAGGGGAAACACCCGCGCACGACGAGCGACCGAGCCGCATGACCGCCCACCAGCGGACACCGCGCGAAACGCGGCCGATCCCGCTCCCGCCGCGACCGACGGCCACGAGCCCCGCGACGCCGAAGGCCCCGGCCACCCGAAGGCGGCCGGGGCCCAACGACCCGAACCTACTTCTCCACCGCCGCGCCCACCTCAGAAGAATCCGACGTCTCGCCCAACCGCCCGGCCACCCACTCGGTCACCCTCCGCGCCACCCCCTGCGCCGTCAGCCCGAGCGATGCCAGCACCTCCCCGCGCTCAGCGTGCTGGTGGAACTCCTGCGGCACCCCGAGGTCCCTCAACGGCACCTCCACGTCCGCGTCCCGCAGCGCCGCGGCCAGCGTCCAGCCGAACCCGCCGTGCCGCCCGCCGTCCTCGACGGTGACGACCAGCTTGTGCTCGGCGGCCATCGCCACCAGCTCCGGGGGCACCGGGTGGATCCACCTCGGGTCGACGACGGTCACCCCGATGCCCTGGTCGGCCAACCGCTGGGCCGCGGCGACGCCCAGTTCGCCGAACGACCCGACCGGCACCAGCAGCACGTCGGCGCTCTCACCGGAGGCGGGCCTGCTCAGCACGTCGACCACGCCGATCCGCTCCAACGCGGGCAGGTCGGCGCCGACGGACGCCTTCGGGTACCGCACCACCGACGGCGCGTCGCTGATCGACACGGCCTCCCGCAGCTCCTCGCGCAGCGTGGCCGCGTCGCGGGGTGCGGCCACGTGCACGCCGGGGATGAGGCCGCAGATGGACATGTCCCACATGCCGTGGTGGCTGGCCCCGTCGGGCCCGGTGATCCCAGCCCGGTCCAGGACGACGGTCACGCCCTGCTTGTGCATGGCGACGTCCATGAGGAGCTGGTCGAACGCCCGGTTGAGGAACGTCGCGTACACCGCGACCACCGGGTGCAGGCCACCCATCGCCAGGCCCGCCGCGGACGTCATGGCGTGCTGCTCGGCGATCCCGACGTCGAAGCACCGCTCCGGGTAGAGACCTGCGAACTTGTCCATCCCGACCGGTCCGCGCATGGCGGCGGTGATGGCGACCAGGTCCTCGCGCTCACCGCCGAGCACGGCCAGCTCGTCCGCGAACACGTGCGTCCAGGTGCGCTTGGACGGTCCGACGGCCTCGCCCGTGATGGGGTCGATGACGCCGGTGGCGTGCATCTGGTCGGCCTGGTGGTTCTCGGCGGGCGCGAACCCGTTCCCCTTGCGGGTGACGGCGTGGACGATCACCGGGCCGCCGAACGCCTTGGCCCTGACCAGCGCGGACTCCAGCGTGGGCAGGTCGTGGCCGTCGACGGGTCCGATGTACTTGAGCCCGAGGTCCTCGAACATGGCCTGCGGCGCGAGCGCGTCCTTGATGCCGCGCTTGGCGGCGTGCAGCGCCGCGTACAGCGGCTTCCCGAACAGCGGGGTCCGCTGCAACGCGCGCCGCCCGCTCTCCAGCACCTGCTCGTAGCCGGGGCGCAGCCGCAGCGAGGACAGGTGGTCGGCGAGGCCGCCGATCGTGGGCGAGTACGAGCGGCCGTTGTCGTTCACGACGATGACGACCGGGCGGGTCTTGTCCGCCGCGATGTTGTTGAGCGCCTCCCAGCACATGCCGCCGGTGAGCGCGCCGTCGCCGACGATCGCGACGACGGTGCCCTCGGAGCCGGTGAGCTGGAACGCCTTGGCCAGGCCGTCCGCGTACGACAGCGCGGTCGAGGCGTGGCTGTTCTCCTCGACGTCGTGCTCGCTCTCGGAGCGCGACGGGTAGCCGGACATGCCGCCCCGCTGGCGCAGCGCGTCGAAGCCGTCGCGCCGGCCCGTCACGATCTTGTGCACGTAGCTCTGGTGCCCGGTGTCGAAGACGACCGGGTCGTGCGGCGAGTCGAAGACCCGGTGCACGGCCATGGTCAGCTCGACCACCCCCAGGTTGGGGCCCAGGTGACCACCGGTCCGGGAGACCTTGTCGACCAGGAATCCCCTGATCTCCTCCGCGAGCCGCACCAGCTCCTCGGCGGTCATCCTTTTCAAGTCCGCCGGTCCCTGCACGGATTCCAGCAGCGTCACCGCTCCACCTCGCCTGTGGTCTGCGTCGGTTCGGATTACGCATCGTGGTGGATGCGCATCGTCCGGTCAGTCTACGGAGGCACGGCTGAGACGCAGTTCCTCACCCGCTCGCCCTGAACAGGACGTGAAGACCACCCGCCCGGTTGGCTCCTCAGGGTGTATGGAGACTCACGTTCGTGGGACGAGCAGCGCCACGCACTCGACGTGGTGTGTCATCGGGAACGCGTCGAAGGCCCGGAGATCGGCCAGCTGATACCCCAGTTCCGCGAAGGTCGCCACGTCACGTGCCAGCGCGGCGGGGTCGCAGGCGACGTAGACCACCCGTGCGGGTGAACGCCGGGCGATCTCGCCGACGACGACCTTCCCGGCGCCCTTGCGGGGCGGGTCGAGCACCACGACGTCCGGGGTCTGGTCGACGAAGTCGGGTGAGGACAGGACGTCCTCGACCTTGCCGCGGCGGAACTCGACGTGGGGCAGGTCGGAGAGGTTGGCGACGCCGTCCTGGACGGCCTGGTGGGACGACTCGACGACCACGACGCGGCCCGCGGTGCCCACCTGCTCGGCGAGCACGGACGCGAAGAGCCCGACGCCGCCGTAGAGGTCCCAGGCCAGCGAGCCCGCGGCCGCGTCCGCCCACTCGCGGACGACGGCGGCGAGGGTGTCCGCCGCGGCGGGGTGGACCTGCCAGAAGCCCTCGGCGTCCAGCCTCCAGGTGCGTTCGGCGGCGAGTTCGACGGCGGTGCCGCTGCCGCGCCTGCGGATCGGCTTGCCGGGGACCGCGCGGCGCCCGTTGCGCGGCTGGGGCTTGCCGGACTCGGTGACGTGCACCTGGCCGCCCGCGTCGCGGGTGAGGGACAGCTCGCCGCCGACGGCCCACTCGCGGCGCACGGCCTCGTCCAGCGCGCCGGGGGCGGCGATGACGCACTCGTCGACGACGACGACGTTGTGCCTGCGGTGGCCGCGGAAGCCCGCCCTGCGCTCGGGGCCGACGGCCATCCTCATCCGGGTGCGCCAGTGCAGCGGGCCGCCGGGCAGCTCCTCCACGACGACGGCGCGGTCCACGTTCGCGAGCCGGTGCAGCTGCTCCTCGACGACGGCGGCCTTGAGGTCGCGCTGGGCCTCCCAGGAGGCGTGCTGCCAGTCGCAGCCGCCGCACAGGCCGGGCCCGGAGAACGGGCACGGCGGCTCGACCCGGTCGGCGGACGGCCGGAGGATCTCCACCGCGTCGCCCCGGCAGAACGAGCCGCCGGTGTCGTCGGTGATCCGGACGACCGCCAGTTCGCCGGGCAGCGAGTGCCGGACGAACACGACCCGGCCCTCGTGGCGGGCGACGCAGTGGCCGCCGTGCGCCACCGGTCCGACCTCCACCTCGATCCGGCGGTGGCGCCAGTCGGGCTTCTCGACGACCTCCCCGCCCGCGGGGAGGTCGTCGTGGTCGGCTGGCTCGTCGTGCGAAGTCACCTGGGGTCCCTCTTGTCCAAACCGCGACGGATCGCGCCGGGCGCGATCACGTCCTTGTCGTGGACCCGGTTGGAGGACGCGAGCTGCCACGGCACGCTCGTCACCATCACACCGGGTTCGAACAGCAGTCGCCCCTTGAGCCGCAGCGCGCTCTGGTTGTGCAGGATCTGCTCCCACCAGTGGCCGACCACGTACTCGGGGATGAACACCGTGACGACGTCGCGCGGGTTGTCCGAGCGCATCCGCTTCACGTAGTCCAGCACCGGTTTGGTGATCTCGCGGTAGGGCGACTCGATCACCTTCAACGGGATCTTGAAGGCTTCCTTCTCCCAGTCTTGCACGAGTCTGCGGGTGTCCGCGTCGTCGACGTTGACCGTGACGGCCTCCAGCACGTCCGGCCGGGTGGCCTTGGCGTAGGCCAGCGCGCGCAGGGTGGGCATGTGGAGCTTGGACACGAGCACCATGGCGTGGTTGCGGGCGGGCAGCATCTTCTGCCGCTCCTGCTGCCGCAGCTCCTCGGCGACGCGGTCGTAGTGCCTGCGGATCGCGGTCATCAGGGCGTAGATGGCGGCCATCGCGGCGATGGCGATCCAGGCGCCCTTGGTGAACTTGGTGATCAGCACGACCACCAGCACGGAGCCGGTCATGACCAGGCCCACGGTGTTGATCGTCTGCGAGCGCCGCATCCGGTTGCGGGCGACCGGGTCCTCCTCGGTCGAGAGGAGCCGGTTCCAGTGCCGGATCATGCCGAGCTGGCTGAGCGTGAACGACACGAACACGCCGACGATGTAGAGCTGGATCAGCCGGGTGACCTCGGCGTCGAACGCGATGACCAGCACGATCGCCGCGCCCGCGAGGAACACGATGCCGTTGCTGAACGCCAGCCGGTCGCCCCGCGTGTGCAGCTGGCGGGGCAGGTAGCGGTCCTGGGCGAGGATCGAGCCGAGAACCGGGAAGCCGTTGAACGCCGTGTTCGCGGCGAGCACGAGGATCAGCGCGGTGACCGAGGCGATGAAGTAGAAGCCGACCGGGAAGCCCTCGAACACGGCGCCCGCGATCTGGGCGACCATCGTCTTCTGCTCGTAGCCCGGCGGCGCGCTGACGATCTGGTGCGCCGGGTCCTCGGCCATCCGCACGCCCGTGACCTGCGCCAGGACGATGAGGCCCATCAGCATCGTGACGGCCATCAGGCCCATGAGCAGCAGCGTCGTGGCGGCGTTGCGCGACTTCGGCTTGCGGAACGCGGGCACGCCGTTGCTGATGGCCTCGACGCCGGTGAGGGCCGCGCAGCCCGAGGAGAACGCGCGGAGCACCAGGAACACGAACGCGAGGCCCATGAGGTGGTCGTCCTCGGCCCGGATCTCGACGGTCGAGCTCTCCGCGTGCATCTGGTCGCCCAGCACGAACGCCCGGAACAGGCCGTAGCCGATCATCAGGAGGATGCCGACCATGAACGCGTAGGTGGGGATCGCGAAGGCGGTGCCGGACTCGCGCAGGCCGCGCAGGTTGATGGCGGTCAGCAGGACGATCGCGGCGACCGCGAACTCGACCTTGTGGGTGGCGACGTAGGGCACGGCCGACCCGATGTTCGCCATCGCCGAGGCGATCGACACGGCCACGGTGAGGATGTAGTCGACCAGCAGCGCGCTGGCGACCGTCAGCCCGGCCTTGCGGCCCAGGTTCACCGTCGCGACCTCGTAGTCACCGCCGCCCGAGGGGTAGGCGTGCACGTTCTGCCGGTAGCTGGCGACCACGACGAGCATCACGGCCACGACCACGAGGCCGACCCACGGCGCCAGCGTGTACGCGGACAGGCCCGCGACGGACAGCACCAGGAAGATCTCCTCCGGCGCGTACGCGACGGAGGACATCGCGTCCGAGGCGAAGACCGGCAGGGCGATGCGCTTGGGCAGGAGCGTGTGGGCTAGTCGATCACTGCGGAAGGGCCTGCCGACGACGAGGCGCTTGGCCGCGGTTGCGAGCTTGGACACGGGTCCAGAGCGTAAGCGGTCCGCTCACCGTTCCGGACCAACCGCGGGGGTTTGTGGTGCGGTCGTCGCCGGGCCCCCGGCGAGCGTCCTCACGCGACGCCCGACGAGCGGTCCGCCCGCCGTTCCGGCGGTGGGGCAGGTCCGGGGTAGGTTCGGTCACGCTGGTCGCGTGGGTACCCGCGCGAAAAACGAGGAGGCACGCAGTGCACGTGGTGATCATGGGTTGCGGCCGGGTGGGGACATCCCTGGCCAAGGCCCTGGAGCGACTTGACCACCAGGTCGCGGTCATCGACAAGAACGCCCAGTCGTTCCGGCGGCTGGGGGCCGACTTCCACGGGCAGCAGGTCATCGGCAACGGCTTCGACCGGCAGGTGCTGATCGAGGCGGGCATCGAGCGCGCGGGTGCCTTCGCGGCCGTCTCCAGCGGCGACAACTCGAACATCATCTCGGCGCGGGTGGCGCGCGAGACCTTCGGGGTCCAGCACGTCGTCGCGCGCATCTACGACCACAAGCGCGCCGAGGTGTACGAGCGCCTCGGCATCCCGACCGTCGCGACCGTCCCGTGGAGCACCGACCGCTTCCTGCGGGTGCTCGTCCCGGAGGGCACCACGACGGCGTGGCGCGACCCGTCCGGCACCGTCGCCGTGCTGCCCATCGACGTCCACGAGGACTGGGTCGGCCACTCGGTCGCGGAGCTCCAGGAGGCGACCGGGAGCCGGGTCGCCTTCATCATGCGGTTCGGCACCGGTGTGCTGCCGGACTCGAAGTCGGTCGTCCAAGCGGACGATGTGATCTACGTCGCAGCCCTGTCCGGCACCGTCACCGACGTGACCGCCGCGGCCGTCCGCGCACCTGAGGAGAACTGATGCGGGTCGCAATCGCGGGAGCGGGAGCGGTGGGCCGCTCCATCGCGCAGGAACTGGTGTCCGACGGCCACCAGGTGATGCTGATCGAACGCGACTTCGCGCACTTCGAGCCGCACACCGTCGAGCAGGCCGAGTGGGTGCAGGCCGACGCGTGCGAGCTGTCGTCGCTGGAGGACGCGGGCATGCAGCTGTGCGACGTCGTCATCGCGGCCACCGGCGACGACAAGGTCAACCTCGTGGTGTCGCTGCTGGCCAAGACCGAGTTCGCGGTCAAGCGCGTCGTGGCGCGGGTCAACGACCCGGCCAACGAGTGGCTGTTCACCGAGTCGTGGGGGGTCGACGTCGCCGTCTCGACCCCGCGCATCCTGGCCGCGATGGTCGAGGAGGCGGTGACCGTGGGCGACGTGGTCCGGCTGCTGACCCTGCGCCAGGGCCAGGCGAACCTCGTGGAGATCACGCTGCCCCACGACACCCCGCTGGCCGGTGAGCCGGTCAGCGGCCTGACCCTGCCTCGGGACGCGGCGCTCGTGACGATCCTGCGCGGTGGGCGGGTCATCGTGCCGTCCGCGGAGGACACCCTCGAAGGCGGCGACGAGCTGCTGTTCGTGGCCACCGCCGCGGTCGAGACGGAGATCCGCTCCGCGCTGGGCTACTGACACGACTCCGCCCCGCCCGGACGCGACCGGGCGGGGCGGAGTGCGGTCCTGATCAGCTCTCGGTCGCCGGTTTGCCCGTGGCGTGCGGTTCGACCGGGTGGGCGTAGCGGGCCCGGAGTTCCTCCTCCGTTTCCCGCACCTGCGTCGCCTCGGCCTCCTCCAGCGCCTTGAGGCGCTTGTCGGAGCGGCGGACGGCCCAGACCGTCGCGGCCACCGCGATGGCCATGAGCGGGTAGCCCATGGCGAGGCGGGCGAAGGCGAGCCAGCCGACGGACGCGGTGTCGTAGAGCCACTGCTGGACGACGAAGCGCGAGCCGAAGACCAGCGCCCACACGAGGGTGGCGATGTCGTAGTCGCGGACCGACGCCCTGTCCCTGCGCCACGACGTGCCCCGGCCGTTGAGGAACGACCACGCCACGCCCGCGAGGGGCCAGCGGACCACGATCGACAGCACGAAGGCGCCCGCGTAGATGAGGCTCTGCCAGATGCCGAAGAGGAAGAAGCCCTTGGCTGAGCCGGTGCGGTAGGCGATGAACGCCGCGATGCCGACGCCGAAGAGGCCGGAGACCGCGGGCTGGACCGAGCCCTTGCGGACCACCAGCACGACGCCGATCAGCACCGCGGCCCCGAGGGCGCTCCAGATCGCGGGGTACAACCCCGCGAAGGTGTTGACCAGCACGAACACGACGACCGGGAGCGAGGAGTAGACGAGGCCGCTGACGCCGCCCATCTGCTCCAGCATGGTCGGCATCTTCTCCGGTTCGGCGGTGCCCTGCTTCTGCTCGTCCGTCACGTCCTGGCCGTTCGTCGGGGTCATGAAGCGTTCTGCAGCTCGTAGTACGGGTTGTAGAGCACCTTGCGCCCGTCGCGGACCGCGATGCGGCCGCGGGCCTTGATGGTGCGGCCCGGTTCGATGCCCGCGATGCGGCGGCGCCCCATCCAGACCAGGGTGACGCCCTCGGTGCCGTCGAAGAGCTCGGCCTCCAGCGTGGCGGCCGAGTCGCGCGGGCACATCTCCACGGTGCGGAGCCTGCCCATCACGGTCACCTCCTCGCCGGACTTGCAGTCGCACGCGCGCATGGCGCCGACCGCCTCGGCCTTGCGGGAGAGGTCGTCCGCGTCCAGTTCGGTCACGTCGCTGGTCAGGCGACGCATGAGACGGCGCCAATAGCCGTCCCCGGAAACACTCATCCCCGACTCCAGGTACATCGCAAGGGGCATCGTCGACGAAGCCCGTCCGAACCCCAGGGTAACCGGGCGCGGAGGTCGCGGGATCCGACTGGGGGAGGATCCTGGTCGTGATGCGCCCGATGGTCGATCTGGTCGGCCGAACCGCAGTGCTGCTCCCTGGGACGGCGTCGGACGAGGTGTTCGTCCGAACCGTCTTCGAAGAACCGTTGACGCAGTTGGGGCTGCGTTTGACCGCTCCGGCCTCGGCCTCGGTCGAGGAGCACCTGGCCGCGTTGGACGCCGCCTGGACCGGCACGCCCCTGGTCGTCGGCGGGGTCTCGCTGGGAGCCCACGTGGCGGCCGGGTGGGCGGTCCGGCACCCGGAGCGGTGCGCGGGTCTGCTGCTGGCGCTGCCCGCGTGGTCCGGACCCGCGGGAGAGGCGCCCGCCGCGCTGGCCGCACGGGCCAGCGCGGGCGTGGTGGAACGCGACGGCGTCGACTCCGCGCTGGTCGGGGTGGACGGGTGGCTCGGAGCGGAGCTGTCGCGGGCGTGGCGCGGGCACGGGCCCCGGCTGGCCGGGATCCTGCGGGCCGCGGCGGAGTCCGGAGCGCCCACGCCCGCGGAACTGGGCGGGGTGGCGGTGCCCGCGGGGGTGGCGGCGTGCACCGACGACCCGATTCACCCTCTTGAGGTCGCCCGTTCGTGGGCGAGTGCCCTGCCACGTGCGGTTCTGCGGACGACGACGCTCGGGGCGCTGGGAGCGGACCGCGCCTGCCTCGGCCGGGCGGCGGTGCTGGCGCTGCTGGCCGCGGCGACCGCGACCCGCGCGGGCTGACCGCCGGTCGTGACCGGTCGAGGTGCCCGACCGGTCGCGACCGGCGGTCCGATCAGCCCTCGGCCTGCGCGGCGATGTGCTTGGCGATGGCCTCGGGAAGCTCGATCGGCAGCGGCGTCCGCACCGGCATCGGCTGCGTGCCCCGCACCACGACCGTCCCGCGCAGCAGCTCGTAGAGCGCCTCCGCGATCACGGGGGCCTGCTCCTCCGGCCCGGCCGCGACGCCGCGCAGCAGCCACCGGGGCCCGTCGACGCCCACGAACCGGAGGTGGACACCGCTGTTGCGGGCGGTGATCTCCTCGCCCCACTGCCCGTTCTCCCGGTTGATCCGGGCGCCGTCCTCCTTGAGCTGGGCGATCAGCTCCGCGCCGACCTCCTTCCAGAGGCCGCCGCTGCGGGGCGCCGCGAAGGCGCTGACCGTGAGCTGCCCGGCGGGGGTGAGCAGGTGCACCGCGCGCACCGCGCCCGCGGGGTCCATCTCGACCTGGAGCTGCGCGCCGTCGGGCACCGGGAGCCTGATGGACCCCAGGTCCAGCCTGGTGATGTTGTCCCTGGGGGCTTCGGGCTCGTCGTAGGGACCGTCGTCGGCGACGTCGAACTCGTCGTCGAACTCCACGTCCTGCTGCGCGGTCTCCCGGTTCGTCGCGTGCCTGCCCCGCTTGCGGCGCCGTCCGAACATCTGAATTACCCCTCTGTCCGCTGCATGGCGTCGGCCTTCGCCGACACCGCGAGCACGCCGTGCCCGCCAGTAGAGCCGTACCCACCCGTGCCCCGGTCGGAGCCCGGCAGTTCGTCGACCTCTCGGAACACCGCGTGCTCGACCCGCTGCACCACGAGCTGCGCGATCCGGTCGCCCCGTCGGAGCCTGATCGGCTCGCGGAGGTCGTGGTTCACCAGGCACACCTTGATCTCGCCGCGGTAGCCCGCGTCGATGGTTCCGGGGGTGTTGACCACGCTGAGCCCCACCCTCGCCGCGAGACCGGACCGCGGGTGAACGAACCCCGCATACCCCTCGGGCAGTGCGACGGCGATGCCGGTGCCGACCACCGCGCGTTCCCCCGGCTCGATCACCACGTCCTGAGTGGTGACCAGGTCGGCGCCGGCGTCACCCGGACGGGCGTACGACGGCGGTGGGACTCCTGGATCGAGCCGGGACAGCAAGACCTCGACGCTGGGCACGGCGGGCGAGATTACCCTGAGGACGTGAGCGAGAGTGCTGTGACCGCCCCAAGTGCCTTCGAAGAGCGGCTCTACGTCCCGTGGTGGGGCTGGCTGCTGCCCCTGACCGCCGCGGTGCTGCTGGCCGCGGAGATCCACATGGGCTTCCCCGGCGTCCGTTCCTGGCTGCCCTACGTGATCATCGTCCCGCTGGCCCTGCTGATGATCGTTCGGCTCGGCTCGCTGAAGGTCGAGGTCAGCGGGGGTGAACTGCGGGTCGGTGACGCCCACGTGCCCCTGGAGCTGCTGGGGGAGGTGGAGGTGTTCACCGCCAAGACCAAGCGGAAGGCGATGGGCCCGAACCTGGACCCGGCGGCCTTCGTCGCGCACCGCGGCTGGGTCGGACCGATGGTGAAGGTGGCGCTGGAGGACCCGGAGGACCCGACGCCCTACTGGCTGTTCAGCGTCCGCCACGCCGACCGGCTCGCGGAACTGCTCAAGAAGTGAAACGCGACTGGGCGCCACCCCTTCGGGTGAGCGCCCAGTGTCGTTCTAGTGGTGCTGCCGTTCTGGTGCTGCTGGTGTGACGCGGGTCGGGCTCAGGCGCAGTCGCGGCAGATGTACTGCCCGTTGTGCTCCTCGGCCAGCCTGCTGCGGTGGTGCACCAGGAAGCACTTGGAACACGTGAACTCGTCGGCCTGCTTCGGGAGGACCTTGAAGGTGAGTTCCTCACCGGACAGGTCGGCACCGGGCAGTTCGAAGTTCTCGGCAGTCGCGTCCTCGTCGACATCGACTACGCCGGACTGCGTTTCGTTGCGCCGCGCCTTCAGCTCCTCGAGAGAGTCTTCAGCGAGCTCATCGGCCTCGCTGCGACGCGGCGCGTCGTAGTCGGTCGCCATCTTGTTTTCACCCCTGCGGTCTACGGAGACTGTGTTCGTGTCGCTGGTTAACGTCCCAGCGCCCCTTTTTGTGCCCCGTCGTCCAGTGACGGGGGTCTCGCCCCGGCCGTCGAGCGCCAACCCCCTGCTAGTCGACGCTTCTGGTGACTCAACGGTCCCGGAGCGCGCAGAGGGTAGCTCACCGATACCGGGGTTGTGCATCGGGTTCCCCCTAAATGAGCAGAAGGGTGACAGGACCCACGTAAGCTGGCCCGATAGGCTGTCCACGGGCTCAGGCCCATCCGCCGCGGCCGTCCGCGGCGCCCGAGCGGCGGTGAACCCTCCGCTACCGGGTGATTGCGGGCCGCTACAGCCGGTCGGGGACGCGGGATGGTCCTGGACCGCATAGGCTGGAATACGGCGAGCACATGGGCACAACGCCAGGGGAGGTCGGCGGACGTGGGACCCGCGAGCACTACGGGGAACAGCGGGTTGTCGCGGTACAGGCGACGACGACCGCTACCGGCGCTCATCCTCTTCGTGATCCTGGCCTTCGGGGCGGTGTTCGTCTGGGCGAAGGTCCTCAACACGGCGAACGACGTGGACCTGGCCATCCGCTGCAACACGCCGGGGAGCGCGCCGGTGCCGTCGTCGGCACCGCCGGTCGACCCCGCGGCGCCCGTCGTCGAGGCACCGAAGCTCGGCAGCGTCCTGGCGCACGACGCGCTGGACCGGACCGACCCGGTGCCCGCGGCCGAGGTCCAGTTCCGGGTGTTCAACGCGAGCACCCAGCGCAACCAGGCCAGGTTCGTGGCGACGACGCTGACGGAACTCGGCCTCAAGCAGGCCGCCGAACCCGACAACGACCCCGTCTACCCGGCGCAGGACATGACCTGCCGCGGGCAGATCCGGTTCGGTGCCCCTGGGGCGAGCGCGGCGCGCACGCTGAGCCTGATCGAGCCGTGCCTGGAACTGGTCAGGGACGAGCGGCAGGACGCGACCGTCGACATCGCCATCGGGAAGAAGTTCGACGAGGTCAAGCCGAACCACGACGCCCGGAAGGTGCTGGACCAGCTGGCCGACTGGGCCGCGCAGCAGCCCGAGCAGGCGGGCGGCCAGGCGGCGGAGGCGAGCGCGCCCACGGTGGTGTCGTCGAACCTGACGGCGGCACGGGACGTGCACTGCTGAGCAGGCCCCCCACGGGGAGCGGAACCGCAGGCCCCTGAGCCGCTCGCGACCAGGTCCGTGCGGCTGACGAGACGTGCGACCGCTGAGCAGTGCCGCTCCACGCAGAACCGCACGCCGATGAACCGCCCACAACCGCTCGCGACCCGGTCCGTGCGGCTGACGGAACGCGCACCGCTGAGCAGCACCCGCACCACGGCGAGCAGAACCGCACGCCGCAACCGCCCAGAGCCGGCTCGCGACCCGATCCGCACCGCTGACGGAACGCGCACCGCCGAGCGGCACCCGCGCCCACGGCGAGCAGAACCGCACTCCGGTGAACCGCACGGAACCGCTCGTGACCCGGTCCGCCGCGTCCGACGGCGCCGCGGACCGGGTCACGGGGGAGTCGCACCCCGAAGGTCACACCGACCCGAACCCGCACTCCACCAGAGCCGTCCGCAGGTCCTCCGCGATCCCCGGCGTGGCCACGAAGGTGGCGTCCTCCCCCAGCTCCGGGTCCTCGCCGGGCAGCCGCACCACCGCACCGGCCTCGGCGGCGATCAACGCCCCGGCGGCCCAGTCCCACCGGCCGAGCGCGTGCTCCGCGTACGCGTCCAGCCACCCGGCCGCCACGGCGCACAGGTCCAGCGACGCCGCTCCGGCCCGGCGGATGTCCCGCACCCTGGTCGACAGCGCCGCCCACGTGGTCGCCTGCCGCTGCCGCCGCTCCGCCCGGTACGCGAACCCGTACCCCACCAGCGAGAGGTCGAGGCGGTTCGCCCCCGAGACGCCGAGGCGCGTGCCGTCCAGGTAGGCCCCGTGACCGCGCGCCGCGGTCCAGACGCGGCCGCTGACCGGTTCCAGCACCACGCCCGCGACCGACACCCCGTCGAGCTGAGCGGCGATCGACACTGCGTAGTGCGGTAGGCCGTACAGGTAGTTCACGGTGCCGTCGATGGGGTCGACGACCCAGGTGAGGCCCTCGACGGCGGCGCTCCCGCCCTCCTCCTCGCCGATCACCGGCTCACCGGGGCGCAGGACCGCCAACCGATCGCGCACCAGCTGCTCAGAGGCCCGGTCCGCCTCCGTGACCACGTCGGTGGCGGTGCTCTTCGTGTCGACCTGGGCGGTGACGGCGGCCTGCCTGGTGCGCTGCACCAGGTCCGCGGCTTCGCGTGCGACGGTGACCGCGACGTCCACCAAGGGGCGAGGATCGAAACTCAACTGTTCCACCTACGTCACTCTCGCGGGACTATCTGGGGTGCTCAGGCTAATGTCTGCGGCCACGGTTACTGAATCGAGTAGGAAGGCCACCGGGGATGGGCATTACCCGCGGGTTCGGTGTGGACGTCGGCGGCTCCGGCATCAAGGGCGGCCTGGTCGACCTGGAAGCAGGAGCACTGGACGGGGAGCGGTTGAGGATCGCCACGCCCCAACCGTCGACGCCCGATGCGGTGGCGGACGTGGTGGCCGAGATCGTCGCGAAGTTCGAGTGGACCGGGCCGGTGGGCGTGACGCTCCCGTGCGTGGTCAAGCACGGCGTGGCCCTGACCGCCGCGAACGTGTCCAAGCACTGGGTGGACACCGACGCCCGCGCGCTGTTCGCGAAGCGGCTCGGCAGGTCGGTCGAGGACGTCGTGGTGCTGAACGACGCGGACGCGGCGGGCATGGCGGAGATGAAGTACGGCGCGGGCGTCGACCGCGACGGGCTGGTCGTGCTGCTGACGTTCGGCACGGGCATCGGCAGCGCGCTGTTCCTCGACGGGCGGCTCGTCCCCAACACCGAGTTCGGCCACCTGGAGGTGGACGGGCACGACGCCGAGTCGAAGGCGGCGGCGTCGGTGAAGGAGGACAAGGGGCTCTCCTGGGCGGAGTGGACGCCTCGCGTCTCGCGCTACATCACCGTGCTGGAGAACCTCATCTGGCCGGATCTGGTGATCGCGGGCGGCGGCGTCAGCAAGAAGGCCGACAAGTGGTTGCCGCTCCTGGAGGTGCGCACCGAAGTCGTCGCCGCGGCGTTGAAGAACGACGCGGGCATCGTGGGCGCCGCGGCTGCCGCCGCGCAGGGCATCAGGCACTGATCCGGAAAATCCCCCACGCAGTCTAGCTGCGGGAACACCTGTTCACACCCCGTGAAAGCGAGCGGGGCGCAACAGCACGCGATTCTCGTCGTTACAATGGAACGGTGCCCCGCCGGATGGCTTCGGCGGGCTCTCCCCCGAACTCTGGCGTCCGAGGTTTCGCGCCCTTCGGATCGCCGTGATCGACAGTCGCGAAAGGGCGTACGTGGCAGCCGCAGAAACCGCAACCCGACGCTCGAGCACCACGAGCGCCGCGAAGACGACCTCGGCCGCAGCCGGCGAGTCTGAGGAGACCCCCAAGGCCGCCTCGGCCCGCAAGGCTCCGGCTCGCAAGCCCGCCGCGGCGAAGACTGCGGCGGCAGGCAAGACGGCGGCCAAGGCGCCCCGCAAGACCGCAGCCAAGGCTGGTCCCGCCAAGACCAAGAAGGACGGCGACGAGCCTGACGACCTCGAAGCCGCTCCCGGTGACGAGGACCTCGGTGAGGACGTGGTCATCGTGGACGAGCCCGTCGTCGACGAACCCGAAGAGGCAGAGGACGAGAAGAAGCCCGGCGAAGGCGACTTCGTCTGGGACGAGGAGGAGTCGGAGGCCCTGCGGCAGGCCCGCAAGGACGCCGAGCTCACCGCCTCGGCCGACTCCGTCCGCGCCTACCTGAAGCAGATCGGCAAGGTCGCGCTCCTCAACGCCGAGGAGGAGGTCGAACTCGCCAAGCGGATCGAGGCAGGCCTCTACGCGGCGGAGCGGGTGCGCCGGGCCGAGGACGAGAACGAGAAGCTCACCCCCCAGATGCGCCGCGACCTGCGGTGGATCGTCCGGGACGGCGAGCGCGCCAAGAACCACCTGCCGGAGGCCAACCTCCGCCTCGTGGTCTCGCTGGCCAAGCGCTACACCGGTCGCGGCATGGCGTTCCTGGACCTGATCCAGGAGGGCAACCTCGGTCTGATCCGCGCGGTCGAGAAGTTCGACTACACCAAGGGCTACAAGTTCTCGACCTACGCGACGTGGTGGATCCGCCAGGCCATCACCCGCGCGATGGCCGACCAGGCCCGCACCATCCGCATCCCGGTGCACATGGTGGAGGTCATCAACAAGCTCGGCCGCATACAGCGTGAACTCCTCCAGGACCTGGGCCGCGAGCCCACGCCCGAGGAGCTCGCCAAGGAAATGGACATCACCCCCGAGAAGGTGCTGGAGATCCAGCAGTACGCCCGGGAGCCCATTTCGCTGGACCAGACGATCGGCGACGAGGGCGACAGCCAGCTCGGCGACTTCATCGAGGACTCCGAGGCCGTCGTGGCCGTGGACGCGGTGTCGTTCACGCTGCTCCAGGACCAGCTCCAGTCGGTCCTGGCCACGCTGTCCGAGCGCGAGGCGGGCGTCGTCCGGCTGCGCTTCGGCCTCACCGACGGCCAGCCGCGGACGTTGGACGAGATCGGCCAGGTCTACGGGGTGACCCGTGAGCGGATCCGGCAGATCGAGTCGAAGACGATGTCCAAGCTGCGCCACCCGTCGCGCTCGCAGGTCCTGCGCGACTACCTGGACTAGGAACGTTCCCGGCGAAGGCCCCGCACCTCGGTGCGGGGCCTTCGCCGTGCTCCGCTCCTCCGAGGTGCCGCACGACCGGAGGTCTCGCGGAGCACCGCTCGGGTCGCGCTCGAACCCCGCGGGAGGAGAACCGGGCATTTCGGGCGCACGATCCGCTGGAACAGGCCCCGCGACGCGGTCACCGAGGTCACGGGCGGGTCTCCCAACGCCGGGTGAACGGCGGGATCCACGTCCGAATGGTGGAACGAACGGCCGTGTTCGCTGTGAGCTGACCAAAGTGTTATGGATCACACCAACGGCCGCAGGGGTCCCACCAGTTGGAGCAATCGAGGCCCGTCAGCGGCCATAACACCTGGTCTGAAACCGTTGCCACGACTGCGGAAAGTGATGTTGAACCCCGTATTTCGGCGTTCGGGCCGATTCCACGCACCGACGGGTGGGTAAATCGCGAGTGACGCGCGTCGCCACGTTGACGGGAACACTGACTTCCGCCCGAACGTCTGAGAGAGTGGAGCCAGCGAGCACCGCGCACCAGCCAGATGCGTAGTGGTCGCAGCTTGGTAAGAGGGCACCGAAATCCTCGGTGCCGGGACGGAGGGAGACTCTCATGACTACGCCCACGCTCACCCGCCCCGAGTTGACCGCTGCCGACCGCTGCGACCGCTGCGGGGCTGCTGCCCAGGTTCGCGCCGTGCTCCCCTCCGGGGGCGAACTGCTGTTCTGCGGGCACCACGCCCGTGAGCACAGCACGAAGCTGCGCGAGCTCGCTGCTGAACTGCAGCAGGGCTGACAATCGGGGCCGTGCGGCCCTCAAGCACCCTTGCCGTTCCGGGGCGGGGATCCGAGAGGATCCCCGCCCCCCTCGCGTTCCAGGGGGCTTTCGCGGGCCTGAGGAGGCCCCAGCCCTCCGCTACACCGTGCCGAGCACGGGTTCGAAGGCCGCTTCGGCCGCGCCCACCAGCTTGGCGTCACGGCCCAGCGGCGAGCTGAGGATGCGCGTGCCGCCGACGGCCCTGCTGACCAGGCTGCGGCGCTGCACGACGGCCCTGACCTCCGTGACGACGGGTTCCGGCAGCGCCGTGAACAGGTCGCCCAGCACCACCAGTTCGGGCCCCATCATGTTCACCACGGTGACCAGGCCGACGGCCAGCCACTCGGTGAACTCCCCCAGCCGGTGCATGACGTTGTCGGGGTCGGTGGCCAGCGAGCGCAGCTCGGCCACGACGGCGCCGCGGGAGGCGTTGACCGGGAGCGCGAGCGCGCGGCAGAGGGCGGCCTCGCCGACCTCGGTCTCCCAGCAGCCCTCGCAGCCGCAGTAGCACGGCAGACCGCCGGGCCGGACGACCATGTGCCCCAGTTCGCCCACGTAGCCGCCGGTGCCGCGCAGCGGGGACCCGTTGGAGATCACGCCGCCGCCGACGCCGACGTCGGCGGAGATGTAGACCATGTCCGACGCGCCGCGGGCGGCGCCGCGGACGTGCTCGGCCAGCGCCCCCAGCTCGGCGTCGTTGCCGACCTGCACCGGGAGCCCCATCACGGCGCTGAGGCGTTCGCCCAGCGCGACGTTCGTCCAGTGCAGGTTCGGCGCCTCGTGCACCCAGCCGTCGGAGCGGCGGACCACCCCCGAGACCGAGACGCCGACCGCGACGGGCCGGAGGTCCAGCTCGTCGCTGAGCAGCTTCGCCGACTCGACGATGTGGGTGATGACCTCGCGGGGGTCGCGGGTGCGGGTGTGCAGGTTCCAGCTGTCCCTGCCGATGATCTCCCCGCCCAGGCCCACCATCGCCATGGCCACCTGCTCGACGCGGATGTCGATGGCCAGGACGACGGCGGCGTGGGGTTGGGGGAGGACCAGCAGCGAGGGCCTACCGGCTCCGCTGCGTTGCGCGGGAACCCGTTCGGCGACCACACCGGTTTCGGCGAGACCGTCCACCAGGGCCTTGATCGTGCTGCGGTTGAGCCCGAGCTCAGCCGCCAGCGACGCCCTGGTGGACGGACCGTCGACGTGCAACCGGCGCAGGAGCGCCGTGCGGTTGTGCCTGCGGACCTCGTCGGGCCGGGCTCCCGCGGTCGGTGACGTCACCGCTGCTACGAAGCGGCCGAACGACGACGCGACAGCGCATCCACGCTGGCGGCCAGCAGCAGCACGAGGCCGGTCACGATGGAGACCACCGCGGCCTCCTGCTTGAGCAGACCAAGGCCGTTCTCGATGATCGCGATGACCGCGCCACCGATGACCGCGTCGCGCAGCCTGCCCTTGCCGCCGAACAGCGAGGTGCCACCGATGACCGCGGCGCCGACCGCGAACAGCAGCGTGTTGCCCGCACCGGAGCTGGGAGCCACGGAGCCGACCTTCGAGGAGTACACGATGGCGCCGAGGGCGGCGACCGACGAGCAGATCACGAAGACGCTCATGCGGATCTTCGGCACGTTGATGCCCGCGCGGCGGGCCGCCTCGGCGTTGCCGCCGACCGCGTAGATGTGCCTGCCGTAGCTGGTGCGGTCGAGCACGAACGTGCCGATGGTGAGCAGCACCAGGACGATCGGCACCACGTACGGCACACCCGAGATGACGACGGTCGGGTTGACCGCGCGGTTCTGGGTGAGCAGCAGCGTGGCCGCCGCGCTCAGCACGAGCACGAAGCCGACCTTGACGAAGACCAGTGCCGTCGGCTGGGCGACGAGGCCCCTGCGCAGCCGGGAGAAGTGCCGGTTGAGCACGACGGCCGCGTAGCCGCCCGCGGCCAGCAGGAACAGCACCCAGCTGGAGGCGGTGCTCAGGTTGCCGTTGGCGACGTTGAACAGCACCTGGTCGTTGCGGATGGGCAGCGTGCCGCCCTGGCCGATGTACTTCAGCACCACGCCGCCCCACGCCAGGAACAGCGCGAGGGTCACGACGAACGACGGGATGCCGACCTTCGCGACGAGGTAGCCGGTCAGGCTGCCGATCGAGGTGCCGATGCACAGCGCGAGCAGCATTTCGATCCACGCGTTCGGCGGCACGCCGAGCAGCAGGATCGCGAGGCCGACGAGCGGGAGCACGACGCCGGGCCAGATGCGCAGCAGCAGGGACAGCACCGCCGCGACCACCATGAACGCGCAGGTGATGTAGAAGACGCCGTCGCCGAAGGCGGACATCATGTTGCCGTTGCGCACCAGGTGCAGCGCCATCACGGAGGCGGCCACACCGGACGCGGTGCCCGCGGACAGGTCGATCTCGCCCAGCAGCAGCACGAAGACGAGACCCATCGCGATGATCACGATGCCCGCGCCCTGCGCCAGCAGGTTCGAGATGTTGCCCAGTGTCAGGAAGGTGTCCGACCGGGCGCTGAAGAAGATCACCAGCACGAGCAGGCCGAGCAGCGCGGGCAGCGACCCGAAGTCGCCGCCGCGGACCTTGGCCCAGTACTCCTTCAGCGCCTCGCCGGCCGACTTGGACGTCGTGTCGATGCCGAAGTCGGAAATGGCTCCGGTTTCGGGAGCCTTCTCACCGGTAGGTGTGTCAGTCATGCTCAGGTCCTCAGGCATCAGATGGTCGCGGTTTCCGGGCGGGCGATGCCCAGGTCGCCGGAGCGACCAGCGGTGATCAGCTCGACCACCTGTCCGTGGGTGACGTCCTTGGTCGGCAGCTGAGCCGCCATGCGCCCCAGGTACAGGCAGGCGATGCGGTCGGACACCTCGAAGACGTCGTTCATGTTGTGGCTGATCAGCACCACACCGAGGCCCTGCTCGGCGAGCCTGCGGACCAGGTCGAGCACCTGGCGGGTCTGCGCCACGCCGAGTGCCGCTGTCGGCTCGTCGAGGAGCACGACCTTGCTGTCCCAGAGCACGGACTTGGCGATCGCCACGGTCTGCCTCTGGCCGCCGGAGAGCGACGCGACGGACGTGCGGACGGACTTCACGGTGCGCACGGACAGCGAGGCGAGCGTCTTGCGCGCCGCCTGCTCCATGTCGGCCTCGTCCAGCAGCCCGTACTTGCCGCGTTCCCGGCCCAGGAACATGTTCTGGACGATGTCCAGGTTCTCGCACAGCGCGAGGTCCTGGTAGACGACCTCGATGCCGTACCCGGCCGCTTCGCGCGGGCTGTGGATGGAGACCGGCTGACCTTCGAACAGCACCTCGCCCGAGTCGATCGGGTGGATGCCGGCGATGGACTTCACCATGGTCGACTTGCCTGCGCCGTTGTCACCCACGAGCGCGGTGACCTCTCCGGCCCGCACGGTGAAGTCGATGTCGTGCAGCACGTGCACGGGTCCGAAGCTCTTGTTGATGCCGCGCAGCTCGAGAATCGGCTCGCTCACGGCTGTCCTCCAAAACATGGGTCTTGCGGCGGAAACCGCGGTGGGCACCAGTCGGGGGCTGGTGCCCACCGCGGCGGTTGCGGTGGAGCGACTGACTACTTGATGCCCAGCTCGGTGCAGACCGCGGCCAGGTCGGCGACGCAGATCTCGGAGGCCTTGACGGCGCCCGCGTCGACGACGGTCTTGACCTTGTCCTTGGTGATGAGCTGCGCGTCGAGCAGGACCGACTTGACGTCGCGGTTGCCCGTGGTGTCCTTGGTGACGCCGGTGGCGATCTTGTCGGCGCCCGCGGTGTCACCCTTGGCGAGCAGACCGGCCAGCTTGGCGGTCGCCTCGGCCTCGGCCTTGATCGGCTTGAAGACGGTCATGTACTGGTCGCCGCGGAGCACGGCCTGGAGGCCGTCCGGGGTGGCGTCCTGGCCGGTGACCGGCACCTTGCCGTTGAGGTTGAACTTCTTCAGCACGGTGATGACCGCGCCGGCGAGACCGTCGTTGGCGGCGACGACGCCGTCCACCTTCTGGCCGTTGCCGGTCAGGATCTGCTCGAAGACCGTGGCGCCGATCTGGTTGTCCCACTTCTCGATCGGCTGGGACTGGACCAGCTTCAGGTCACCGGAGGTGTAGAGCGGCTTGAGGATCTTCTCCTGGCCCTCGGTGAACAGCGTGGCGTTGTTGTCGGTCGGGGCGCCCTCGATCTGGATGACCTCGGCGCCCTTCTTGTCCTTCAGCGCCGTGGCGAGGCCCTGGCCCTGGAGTTCGCCGACCTTCACGTTGTCGAAGGAGACGTAGTACTTCGACGAGCCGCCGAGGTTGAGGCGGTCGTAGTCGATGACCGGGATGCCCTGGGCGTCCGCCTTGGCGGCCACCGCGGCACCCACGGAGGAGTCGGGGGACGCGATGATCAGGACCTTGACGCCCGAGTTGATCATGCCGTCGGCGAGGGTGGTGAACTTCTGGTTGTCACCCTGCGCGTTCTGGATGTCCGCGTCCAGGCCTTCGGCCTTGAGCGCGGCGGTGAGGAGGGGCTTGTCGAAGCCCTCCCAGCGAGCGGAGGAGGCGGTCTCCGGGAGGATCACACCGACCTTCGTGCCGCCTGCCGCGCTACCGGTGTCGCTGGTTCCGGTGGAGCTGCCGCCACCGGACGAACTGTTGGCACCGCACGCCGTCATGGCCACGGCAAGGCCGGTGCCTACGGCGATGAGGGCGAGGCTCTTGCTGCGCATCCGCCATCCCTTTCACTGCTCTGCCCGAGGGCCGGACAGAAAATGTTGTGGCGCACAACGTATGCCCTGGGACCGGGTGACCGGAAGCACACTGCATCGATAAAGAAGGCACGATGCTGCAACGGAGAGGTAACCGTGGCGACATCTGACTACTCCAAATGCATATGGAAATCACGCACAGTCACATTAACCGGTTGCGCAGTGTGTCCGCCGTCTCATTTGATGCGAGCGGATGATGAACCGGATTCACGTCCGCGGCCGGTCCCCAACGCCGGGGAACCGGACCGCGAACGACCGGTGAACGGGTCCGGGACTACCAGGACCGCAGGGTGGCGATGCGCTCTTCGAGCTGCTCGATCGTCGCCATGGCGGTGGGCGGCCCACCGCAGTGCTCGCGCAGGGCGTTGTGGATCTTGCCGTGCGGCTTCTTGGTGCGGTGGTGGTGCATCGCGACGAGCGTGTTCAGCTCCTTGCGCAGCGCGGCCAGCTGCTCCTGCACGCCCTGGGGACGCGCGGCGCGCGGCGGGGGCGGCGGTTCGGCGGCCTTGCGCTTGGCGACCTCGACCAGCTGGTGCTCCTGGCGCTGCCGCAGCAGCGCGCGCACCTGGTCGGGTTCGAGCAGACCGGGGAGGCCCAGGTACTCCTGCTCGTCGTCGCTGCCCGCGAACGCGGCCGTGCCGAACGAGGACCCGTCGTAGATGACCTGGTCCAGCTCGGCCGAGGCGCCCAGCGAGGTGAACGCCTTCTCCTCCTCGCCCTCCTCGTCCTTGGTGCGGTTCGCGTCGGCGAGGAGTTCGTCGTCCCAGCCGTCCTTCTCGCGGTGCGGCTTGCCGAGGACGTGGTCGCGCTGCTGCTCCAGCTCGCTGGCCAGCCCCAGCAGCACCGGGACGCTGGGCAGGAACACGCTGGCCGTCTCGCCCTTCGCGCGCCTGCGCACGAACCGGCCGATGGCCTGGGCGAAGAACAGCGGGGTGGACGAGCTGGTCGCGTAGACGCCGACGGCGAGGCGCGGCACGTCGACGCCCTCGGACACCATGCGGACCGCGATCAGCCAGCGCTCGGTCGTCCGCGAGAACTCGGCGATGCGGCCGGAGGCCTTCGGGTCGTCCGAGAGCACGACGGTCGCGGTGTGGCCGGTGACCCGGTGCAGCACCTCGGCGTACGCCTTCGCCGTCGTCTGGTCCGTCGCGATGATCATCGCGCCCGCGTCGGGCATCCCGCCGTTGCGCAGCTGGGTCAGGCGCATGTCGGCGGAGGTGATCACCGACTTGATCCAGTCGCCGCTCGGGTCCAGCGCCGTGCGCCACGCCCGCGCGGTCTGCTCGGTGGTCAGCGGCTCGCCGAGCCGGGCGGTGAACTCCTCGCCCGCGCTGGTGCGCCAGCTCGCCTCGCCGGAGTACGCCAGGAAGATCACCGGCCGGACCACGCCGTCGCGCAGCGCGTCGGCGTAGCCGTAGGAGTGGTCGGGCTGGCTGCGCATCAGGCCGTCGCCGCCCGGCGCGTAGGAGATGAACGGGATCGGCGAGTCGTCGCTGCGGAAGGGCGTCCCGGTCAGCGACAGCCGCCGCACGGCGGGCGTGAACGCCTCGCGGATCGCGTCGCCCCAGGACTTCGCGTCGCCGCCGTGGTGGACCTCGTCCAGCATGACCAGGGTCTTGCGGTTCTCGGTGCGCACCCGGTGCAGCGTGGGGTGGGCCGCGACCTGCGCGTACGTCACCGCGACACCGTGGTAGTCGCGGGAGGTGACCGCGTTGGTGTTGCGGAAGTTCGAGTCGATCGCGATGCCCACCGCGGCCGCCGCCTGCGCCCACTGGTGCTTGAGGTGCTCGGTCGGCGCGACGATGGTGATCGACTCGACGGTCCGGTCGGCCAGCAGTTCGGCCGCGACCCGCAGGCCGAACGTGGTCTTGCCCGCGCCGGGCGTCGCCACGGCGAGGAAGTCCTTCGGCTTCGCCGACAGGTACTTCGTCAGCGCCCGGCGCTGCCAGGCCCGCAGCGGACGCTGGGCAGCCGGGGACTCGACGACCTGCGTGTCGGGCTGTGCCACGAACTCATCGCTCCTTCAGCGCAGGTCAAAGGTGTGCTGTGACAGTCGAATGCCCTCAGGCCGGTGTGGTCCCGCGACGTCGCCGGGAGCCCGGTGAGGGCAGCGTTCAGCCTACCCGTTCGTGGCGGGTCCACCCGACACCGCCGCCTCGTTCGGTCCGCCAGTGCCGCGGAACCGCGCGTCATGCACCATGCTTGACCTTGCGATGGGTTTGCCGACGGACGACAACAGGCACGTTTCGCCCACCACGGCGCGGGAGCCGCTGCGCCGTGGCCCTGGGCGCCTGTTGGCGCGCACGCTCCAGAAGGCGTGGCAGGGGAACCTGTTCTCCGAGGCCGCCGAGGCCGCCTTCTGGCAGACCCTCTCGTTCCCCCCGCTGCTGCTCGGCCTGCTCGGCAGCATGGGCTACCTCGGCGACTGGCTCGGCCCCGAGGTCGTGAGCCAGGTCAAGGAGAAGATCATCGGCTTCTGCCGGACGATCTTCAGCGGCGACGTGGTGTCGGGGGTGATCGAACCGACGGTCGACCAGATCCTCACCACGGGCAAGGGCGAGATCGTCTCGATCGGCTTCGTGATCTCGCTGTGGGCGGGGTCGTCGGCGATGTCGTCGTTCGTGGACGCGATCACCGTGGCGCACGACCAGTACGGCGTGCGCAACGAGGTGTGGCAGCGGATCTTCGCCCTGCTGCTGTACATGGCGAGCCTGGTGCTGCTGATCGTCGGGCTGCCGGTGCTGGCGCTGGGCCCCGACCTGCTGACGGAGTTCCTGCCGACCAGCTGGCAGAACACGGTGTCGTACTGGATCGGCGTCTTCTACTACCCCGGCCTGGCCGTGCTGCTGATCCTCGCGCTGGCCACCCTGTACAAGCTGTCGCTGCCGAGGAAGCTGCCCTGGCACCGGCTGGTGCCGGGCGCCGTGCTGGCGATGGCCGTGTTCCTGGCCTCCAGCATCGGCCTGCGCCTGTACATCCAGTGGATCACCACCACGGGGTACACCTACGGCGCGCTGGCCACGCCCATCGCGTTCCTGCTGTTCGCGTACTTCATCGGGCTGGCCATCACCATCGGCGCGTACTTCAACAGCGCGATCCAGGACATGTGGCCCGCCAGGATGACGCGGCGGCAGCGGCGCCGGTGGCGGCGGCTGGAGATGGAGCGCACGGCGGAGCGGATCAGGGCGGACGAGAACCACGAGGCCGCGGCGCCCGAGCAGCCGACCGCTCCGCTGCGGCCCTCCGCCGCGGAACCGGGGACGGCCCCCTCGCCCGCGGACACCTCCCCCACGACCCGGCTGCCCGTGCCGCCGGGGCCGAAGCGGGACTGAGCGCTCAGGCGAACAGCTCCCCGACGTCCTCGGCGGCGGGGTTCCCGGCGAGGGCGTCTCCCCCGCCCACGAGCCCGCCTTGACGCGCCACGACCTTCTCCTCGGCGACGAGCCGGTGGACCATCACGGCGCGGGTCCGGCCGGTGCGGTGGCGGGGTCCACCGCCCGCGCCTCCACGGGTCGAGCGGGGAGCAGTGGTCCGCCTCGGTCAGGCTCAGCCGGAGGACCGCGCCGCCCGCGCGGGCCGCTCCCCGTGCGTCAGCGGCGGGTCCGACCACGTGTTCCAGGGACACCGGGGCAACGGCGCGGAGGGTCACGAGTCGCACCGGGGAACGGCAGCGGGCTTCCCCCGGAGCCCGACGGCGTGTCCCGGCCCCGTCGGCGGCTACTCGAACCGGCTGGGGTCCCCCGCGCCCACGCGGACGATCTCCGGTTCACCGTTCGAGTAGTCGATGACGGTCGTCGGCACGGTGCCGCACTCGCCCGAGTCGATGACGGCGTCGACCACGTTGTCCAGCCGCTCCTTGATGTTCCAGCCCTGGGTCATCGGCTCCTCCTGGTCCGGCAGGAGGAGCGTGCTGGACAGGAGGGGCTCGCCGAGTTCGGCGAGCAGCGCCTGGACGACCGTGTGGTCGGGGATGCGGACGCCGACGGTCTTCTTCTTCGGGTGCATCAGGCGCTTCGGCACCTCCTTCGTCGCCGGGAGGATGAAGGTGTAGCTGCCCGGCGTGGCCGCCTTGATCGCGCGGAAGGCCGCGTTGTCGACGTAGACGAACTGGCTGAGCTGCGCGAAGTCCTGGCAGACGAGGGTGAAGTGGTGACCGTCGCCGAGGTGCCTGATCTCGCGGATGCGGTCGATGCCCGCTCGGTTGCCGAGGCGGCAGCCGAGCGCGAAGCAGGAGTCGGTGGGGTAGGCGATCAGGCCGTCGTTCCGGATGAGGTCGACGGCCTGGCTGATCGACCTCTTCTGGGGGTTGTCCGGATGAACGTCGAAGTACCTGGCCATGGGGGGAGCTTAGGGTCGATCGGCCCGCGCAACACGTCGAGGTCCACCGAGGCGGCGATGGCCTCGGCCCCGGCGTCGTTCGGGTGCAGGTGGTCGCCGCTGTCGAGGTCCGCCCGGTAGCGCACGGGGCGGGCCGGGTCGCGGAGGCGTTCGTCGACGTCGACGACCGCGGCGAACTCCGGGGTGGTCCTGATCCAGGCGTTGATGGCCTGCCTGGTCCGCTCCCCCTCGGGGCTGTGGAAGCCCTGGTGGACGGTGTCGCCGGACGGGGGCGGGGTCGCGCAGAGGGGCACCACCCCCGCCGCGCGGGCGGCACGGGCCGGGGTGGTGAGTCCCGCCACCAGCTCGTCGGCCGTGGGTCGCGGGGTGGACAGGCCCAGGTCGTTGACGCCCAGTTCGACGATCACGTGGGTGACGTCGGGCACGTCGAGGACGTCGCGGGCGAAGCGCCCCGGGCCGGACTCGCCGAAGCCGTCGCGGAGCAGGCGGTTGCCCGCGATGCCCGCGTTCCGCACCGCCGCGCCGAGCCGGTGGGCCAGGACGTCCGGGTAGCCGCGGGTCGTGCCGGTGCCCTCGGTGGTGGAGTCCCCGAAGCACACGACGGGCGCGCGGCTCGTCACGCCGACACGCCCTCCTCGGCGCTGACGAGCGAGTCGACGGCGGCGAGGAACGCGGCGATGCCGGGGAGGTCGGCGCCCTTCGCGCGGGAGGCCGCGACGTCCTCCGGGGTGCGCCGGCGGACGATGTCGAGCCACTCGCCGTCCGGGAGGCGGACGAGGTCGGCGTCGAGGAACCCGGCGCGGTCCTCGCGGAAGTCGGCGAGCATCGCCGGGCGGGCGGCGAGCAGGGCGTCGACCTTCGCCTGGTCGACGCGGAAGCGGGTCAGCTCGACCGTGGTGGCCATCATCGGGGTCCTCCTCGTCGGCGCGCGTCGAGGAGGACGATACCGTCACCGATCGAGATAGTCACACTTGATGACTATATTGGCCGCGACAGCCGAAACCCCGGCGTGCGCGGTGGACCCGTGCGCGCCGAGGTCGTCAGGACGGGCGTTCTAGTCGTCGCCGCCGGGCGGCAGGCCGTCGTAGATCTTCTTGCAGTCCGGGCACACCGGCGAGCCGGGCTTCGCCGACTTCGTCACCGGGAAGACCTCGCCGCACAGCGCCACGACGTGCGTGCCCATGACCGCGCTCTCCGCGATCTTGGCCTTGCGCACGTAGTGGAACATCTTCGGCGAGTCGTCACCGGTGGAGTCGGTGCCCTGGGACCGCTCGTCGGTCTTCGGAAGCGTCTGGGTCGAGGTGCTCACCACACCATGATGCCCCACCGCTCGTTTTCGGCCTAGCGGGTCGGTCGGTCATCATTACCGCTCGTGACGACTACGAGGATCGCCGAAGAGGTCGCGGACGCGCTGGCGGAGAACCGGGCGGTGGTGGCGCTGGAGAGCACCATCCTGGCCCACGGGCTGCCGCCGGGCCGCAACCGCGAGGTCGCCGGACGGCTGGAGGCGGTCGTGCGCGCGGCGGGCGCGGTGCCCGCGACCATCGCCGTGCTGAGCGGCGTACCGGTCGTCGGGTTGAGCACCAACGAGCTGGACCGGGTCTGCGATCCGGCCAACGACCTGGTGAAACTGTCCCGCCGCGACCTCGGGCCCGCCTACGCGCTCGGCCGGGACGGGGCCACGACGGTCGCGAGCACGGCGGCGCTCGCGGACGCCGCGGGCGTGCACGTGTTCGCCACCGGGGGCCTCGGCGGGGTGCACCGGGGCGCGCACGACTCGTGGGACGTGTCGGCCGACCTGGACGTGCTGGCCACCACCCCGGTGCTGGTCGTGTGCTCGGGCGTGAAGTCGGTGCTGGACATCGGCGCGACCCTGGAACTGCTGGAGACCCGCTCGGTGCCGGTCCTCGGCTACCGGGTCGACCGGTTCCCCGCGTTCTACCTGCGCGAATCGGAGTTCGACGTGCCGTGGCGGGTGGACGACCCCAAGCACGTCGCCGCCGTCGTGGCCGCGCACCGCGACCGCGTTCCCGGCCGTTCCGGGGTGCTGCTGGCCAACCCGGTGCCGTTCGAGTTCGAGATGGACCGCGACCTGCACGACCGGCTGCTCGCGGACGGCCTGGAGCTGCTGAGGGCGCGCGGCGTGCACGGCAAGGACGTGACGCCGGTGCTGCTGGAGCACTTCCACGGCGCCAGCGGCGGCGTGAGCCTCGACACCAACGAGGCGCTGGTCATGTCGAACGCCCGGCTCGCGGCCGAGGTCGCCGTGGAGCTGGCCCCGTGACGATCGTCGTGGTCGGCGACGCCGGGCTGGACGTGGTCGCCCGGCACGTCGGCCCCATCCCGCACGGCGGCGACGTGCGGGCGAACGTGACCATCGAACCGGGCGGCGCGGGCGCGAACACGGCGGCGTGGCTCGCCGAGTGCGGCGCCGAGCCGGTGCTGGTGGCGAGGGTCGGCGCGGACTCGGCGGGCCGCCAGGTGCACGCCGAGCTGACGGCGGCGGGCGTGCGGTGCGCGTTCGCCGTCGACCCGGAGGCCGCGACGTGCTGCGTCGTGTGCCTGGTCGACCCAGGGGGCCAGCGCAGCATGCTGGCCGACCGGGGCGCGAACGCGCACTTCTCCCCCGCCGACCTCGATCCGGGGCTGCTGGCGGGCGCGACGCACCTGCACCTGTCCGGCTACGTGCTGCTCGACGCGTCCTCCAAGCCCGCCGCGCTGGCGGCGTTGGCCGCGGCGAAGGAGGCGGGGCTGACGACGTCGGTGGACCCGCAGGCGTCGGTGCTGCTGGACCTGGACCCCGAGGGGTTCCTGGACGACGTGCGCGGCATCGACTTCCTGATGCCGAACGCGGAGGAGCTGATCGCGCTCACCGGGTCCGCCGACCCCGCCGCGGCGAAGGCGCTGCTGGACGTCGTGGGCACGGTCGTGCTGACGTCCGGCGCGGACGGCGCGAGCTGGGTCGACCAGGACGAGGTCGTGTCCGTGCCCGCGGAGGTGGTGGAGTGCGTCGACTCGACCGGCGCGGGTGACGCGTTCGACGCCGGGTTCCTCGCGGCCTGGCAGCGGGGCGTGTCCAAGAGGGACGCCCTGCTCGGCGGGATCCGGGCGAGCGCGCGGGCCGTGACCCTGGTGGGGCCTCAGCCGTCGATGACGCGGTGATCCTTGCCGGACGCCGCGATGGCCTTGTGCTCCTTCTGGTAGCGGTTGGCCTTCTCGGACTTGCGCGGTGGACGGTCGTTCGCGATCAGGACGGCCATCCACGGCAGCGGGATGGACAGCACCAGGAACGCGACGGCCAGCCACCAGATGTCGATGAAGACCACGGCCAGGACGATGCACGGGATGCGCGCGCTCATCATGATCGCGTACTTCCGCTTCCGGGCCCTGTGCTGCTCGTCGAGGGACGGAGCGGCCTCGGTGATGAGCACCGGGGTGTCGTCACGCTCGGATGTGCTCACGACACCACCTCCACCTTCATCGTCCCACCATCGATACCCATCCAACACCCGCCGAAGCGGGGTGTGCACAACAGGGCCGACCTAGGATCCGGTCGTGGTCGCCCTCGATCGGCTGGTCGACGTGCTGGGGAGTCTCGGCACGCACCTGAGCTGCGCTCCCCGCGGACGCGACGTCGAGTTGCGCGGGGTGGCGCTGCACGACGCCGCCGAGCGGACACCCGCCGCTCCTGACGACGTCCTGCTGGGGCTGGGCATTCCCTCCGCCGCCGCGGCGGCTCGGCTGGTGGGGTCGACCGGGGCCGCCGTCGTGGTGCTGCACGGGCGGCCTCCGCTGGACGAGAAGGTGCTCGCGGCGGCTCGGCGGTCCGGGGCGGCGGTGCTGCTGGTGGACCCGTCGGTGCCGTGGAGCCAGCTGGCCTCCGTGGCGCAGACGCTGGTGCTCGGCGGTCAGCGGTCCGGCGACCTGTTCGCCGTCGCCGACGCGATAGCGGCCGTGGTGGGCGGGCCGGTCACCATCGAGGACCAGCAGTCGCGGGTGCTGGCGTACTCGTACCGGCAGCAGGACGTGGACCAGGTGCGGGTGCAGACGATCCTGGGGCGGAAGGTGCCCGAGGAGGCCCGTGCGGCTCTGGACTCCTACGGGGTGTTCGCGCACCTGGCGCTGTCGGACGAGCCGATCTTCGTGCCCCGGTTGACGGAGCAGCTGGGTGAGCGGCTGGTGGCGGCCGTGCGGGCCGGGCGGGAGTTGTTGGGGTCCGTGTGGGTGGAGGTGGACGGGCCCGTCGACGCGTCCCGCGCCGCGGCCCTGGTGGACGGGGCCCGCACGTCGGCCCTGCACCTGCTGCGGGCCCGCGCGAGCGCGGACCTGGAGCGGCAGGCCGAGGCGGACCTGGTGATCGCGCTGCTGGACACGCCGTCCGGGGCGCCCGCGGCGCTGGCCAGGCTGGGGTTGCCGCTGGTGGACCTGCGGGTGATCGCCGTGCAGGCCCACGTCGGGGACGCCGACCACGGGGCCGCGCTCCTGGCGTTCGAACGGGCCACCGCCGGTTTCGGGTGGTCGCGGCCGGGGCGCAGCGCGCTGTTCGGGAACGTGCTCTACACCGTGGTGCCGTGCGGGGACTCGGCCGCCGTGGCGGTGGAGTGGGTGCGGTCGCTGGAGCGGGAACTGCCCGCAGAGGCGACGGTGCTGGCGGGGATCGGCGGGGCCGCCGACGCGGTGCAGGTGTCCGCGTCACGGCAGGAGGCCGACGAGTGCTTGGCCCTGTCGGCGGGCGAGCCCGTCGTGTACGACACGGCTTGGGCGAGGGTGCTGCTGCACCGGTTGGCCGCCGCCGCGGACAGCGGGCGGCTGCCGGCGCGGGGGCCGGTCGCGGAGCTGCTGCGGCACGACCGGGAGCACGGGACGGCCTACGCCGAGACGCTGAGGGCGTGGCTGGCCGCCCAGGGGGACACGCGGGAGGCCGCTCGGGCCCTGTCGGTGCACCCGAACACGCTGCGGTACCGGATGCAGCGGATGGCCGAGGTGACCGCGTTGCCCCTGGACGACCCCGAGCAGCGGCTGGCCATGGCCATCGCGCTGGCCGTGCACGGGGAGCGGGGCTGAGCCGGGCGGGATGGAACCATGTGCCCGTGCTCCCTGACTTCTCCCCCGAGTTGACCTCGCGTCTCCGCGACGCCTTCCAGACCGCCGGTTACGACACCGACGGGGTGCTGGCCGCCCTGGGCGGGCAGGCCCACGCCGCCATGACGAGGGGTGAACCCGAGGCGGCCCGCCGGGCCACGCGGGACGCCGGGGCGCTGGGGACGTTCGTCCGGCTGTTCCTGCTGGGCGACGTCGAGTCCGAGGCCGACGTCACCACCGCGTTCAAGTCCGCGGACGTCGACCAGCTGCTGGCCGCCGAGGTGCTGCGGGCCGACCCCGGCGGTTTCCGGGCCGGGTTGGACGTCCGGCCGCACGACTCCTGGTGGGTGGTCGCCGACCTCGACGCCGAGCAGCGCGGTGGGCCCGTTCCACCCGACCACGTGCTGGGGATCGGGCAGGCCTCGATCAGCCTGGCCCGCGCCACGGCCCGCAGGCCCGTCGGGTCCCTGCTCGACGTGGGGACGGGGTGCGGTGTCCAGGTCCTGCACGCCTCCCGGCACGCGGAGCGCGTCACCGCCACGGACCTGTCCGAGCGGGCGCTGGCGCTGGCGAGGGGGACGTTCCTGCTGAACGGGCTGGACGTCGAACTCGGCAGGGGCGAGTGGTTCGGCCCGGTGGCCGGTCGGCGGTTCGACCAGATCGTCTGCAACCCGCCCTTCGTCGTCGGGCCGCCGCGCGTCGACTACACGTACCGCGACTCCGGGCTCGGCGGCGACGACGCCAGCGCGCTCGTCGTGCGGCAGATGCCCTCGTTCCTCAACGAGGGCGGTGTGGGGCAGCTCCTCGCCTCCTGGCTGCACCGCAGGGGTGAGGACTGGGGCGACCGGGTGTCCTCGTGGCTGCCCCGCGGCGGCGTCGACGCGTGGTTCGTGCAGCGGGACGTCGCCGACCCGGCGCTGTACGTGGGGACGTGGCTGCGGGACGCCGGTGTCGACCCGCGGTCGCCCGAGGGGCGGGAGAAGGCCGCCGTGTGGCTCGACTGGTTCGCCCGCAACGACGTGGAGGGCGTCGGGTTCGGGTTCGTCACGCTGCGGAGGACGTCCGGCTCGCACGCCGAGGTCGTCTGCGAGGACCTGCGGCACGCGTACGTGGACCCGCTGGGGCCGGAGACGTCGCTGTGGCTGGACCGGGTCGAGTGGCTGAGGGCCAACGGGTCCGCCGAGGCGCTGCTGGCGACGCGGTTCACCGTGCCCGAGTCGGTGCTGCTGGAGGAGGTGTCCTCGCCGGACGACGAGGGCTGGACGGCCGTCGTGCGCCGCCTGCACCGGCAGGACGGGCCGGGGTGGCAGCACGAGCTGGACGAGGTCGCCGCGGCGCTGCTGGCGGGGTGCAGGGGGGCGCTGCCGCTGGAGGACCTCGTGACGCTGCTGGCGTTCGCGCACGACCAGCCGGTCGACGGGCTGATCGCGAACGCCCTGCCGGTGGTGCGCGACCTGGTCCGGCACGGCATGTTGAGGCCCGCGTGAGAGCTGTTGTGTCGCGAGTCACACAGGCGAGCGTGACCGTGGGGGATCTGGTCGTCGGGTCGATCGACGAGCCGGGGCTGTTGGTGCTGCTCGGAGTGCACGTCGACGACGACGCGGCGATGGTTCCGGTCATGGCTCGGAAGCTGCACGAGCTGCGGGTCCTGAGGGACGAGGAATCGTGCGCGTCGACCGGTGCGCCCCTGCTCGTTGTGAGCCAGTTCACCCTCTACGGCGAGACGCGGAAGGGTCGCCGTCCCTCGTGGACGGCGGCCGCCCGGCCCGAACGCGCGGAACCCTTGATCGAGGGAGTGGTGCGGGAACTGCGACAAAAGGGTGCCCGAGTCGAAACAGGACGGTTCGGCGCGATGATGTCGGTGCGGAGCGTGAACGACGGACCGTTCACGGTTTTGGTCGAACTCTAGGACGCTCTCAGGAAATCCTCAGCATTGCGCGAGCAACGGGTGTGACGGCGGAGACGTCTTCATGTCAGGGAGGCGGGAACGAATTGGCATTCCGACGCGTTTCCCCAGTGTCCAGCCGGCAAGCGATGGGTACCCAGCGGGCCCCGACGCCGAAAGGCTCACTGCGCAGTGCAGCGCAGGTGTGTGACGCACCCGCACGCCAGCCCGCGACAAAGGGGGAGGGAGTTCCATGACCGTCCCGAGGGTCTTCGACCGCGAGGTCGACACCACCGTCAGCCACATCAGTCCCGCCGAACTCGACCTGGACGCTCAGGGTCCGGCCGCCGATCTCGTTCGAGTCTACCTGAACGGCATCGGCAAGACCGCCCTGCTCACAGCGGCGGAGGAGGTCGAACTGGCGAAGCGGATCGAAGCGGGCGTCTTCGCGCAGCACATGGCCGAGACCGCGAAGCGCCTGTCCCCCACGCGTCGCGAAGAACTGCGCGCGCTGGTGCGGGACGGCCACGTGGCAAAGAACCACCTGCTCGAAGCGAATCTCCGTCTGGTCGTTTCGCTGGCCAAGCGATACACCGGTCGTGGAATGCCGCTCCTCGATCTGATCCAGGAAGGCAACCTGGGTCTGATCCGCGCGGTGGAGAAGTTCGACTACACCAAGGGTTTCAAGTTTTCGACCTACGCGACGTGGTGGATCCGCCAAGCGATCACCCGCGGAATGGCGGATCAAGGTCGCACCATCCGCCTTCCCGTCCACCTGGTGGAACAGGTGAACAAGTTGGCGCGGATCAAGCGCGATCTGCACCAGCAGCTCGGCCGGGAAGCGACGACCGAGGAACTCGCCAAGGAATCGGGCATCAGCGCCGAGAAGGTCTCCGACCTGCTCGACCACGCCCGCGACCCGGTGAGCCTGGACATGCCGGTCGGCGCCGAGGAGGACGCCCCCCTGGGCGACTTCATCGAGGACTCCGACGCCACGGACGCCGAGAGCGCGGTCATCTCCGGCCTGCTCCAGGACGACCTGCGGCGCGTGCTGTCCACGCTCGACCCGCGCGAGCAGGCGGTCATCCGGCTGCGGTACGGCCTGGAGGACGGCCAGCCGCGGACGCTCGACCAGATCGGCAAGCGCTTCGGGCTGTCCCGCGAGCGCGTCCGCCAGATCGAGCGCGAGGTCATGTCGAAGCTGCGGCAGGGCGAGCGCGCGGAGAAGCTGCGGGCCTACGCGAGCTGACTCACCCGTTTGGCCGCGTTGACTTGTGATGCGGATCACGGCACGGTTCTGCTCTACACGGACCTGGCGACGCCCCCACCTCATCACGTGGGGGCGGTCGCCTACGAAGGAAGGTCGGGGCGGTCGGGGGCCGGCCCGGCCTTCCGCTATTGACGGCCCCGAAGGACGCGAATCACATCCCGGTGGAGCGGTAGGGCGACGTCGATCGGATACGTTTGTCGGATTCCGAAGCGCGCAAGGGAGCCCGCCGACGTGCCCACCACCACGTTCCAGTACACAGACGTCCTCCCGCTGGCGAAGGACACCACGACCGAGTACCGCCTCCTCACCGACGAGGGCGTGAAGGTCGTCGAGGCCGCGGGTCGAACGTTCCTGGAGATCAGCCCCGAGACGCTGACGCTGCTGGCCAAGGAAGCGATCCGCGACATCCAGCACCTGCTGCGCCCGTCGCACCTCGCCCAGCTGCGCGCGATCGTGGACGACCCCGAGGCCAGCGGCAACGACCGGTTCGTCGCGATGGACCTGCTGCGCAACGCCAACATCGCCGCGGGCGGTGTGCTGCCCATGTGCCAGGACACCGGCACCGCGATCGTCATGGGCAAGCGCACCGAGGGCGTGCTGACCGGCGGGACGGACGAGGAGGCGCTGTCGCGCGGCATCTTCGACGCCTACCAGGAGCTGAACCTGCGGTACTCGCAGATGGCGCCGACGACGTTCTGGGACGAGAAGAACACCGGCACCAACCTGCCCGCGCAGATCGACCTGTTCACCGCGCCCGGCACGGAGCCGAAGTACGAGTTCCTGTTCATGGCCAAGGGCGGCGGCAGCGCCAACAAGACGCTCCTCTACCAGGAGACGAAGGCGCTGCTGAACCCGAAGCGGCTGGCCGCGTTCCTGGACGAGAAGCTGCGCTCGCTCGGCACGGCCGCGTGCCCGCCCTACCACCTCGCCGTGGTCGTGGGCGGCCTGTCGGCCGAGCAGAACCTCAAGGTCGCGAAGCTCGCGTCCGCCCGCTACCTCGACGGCCTGCCGACCGAGGGCTCTCCGCTGGGCCACGCGTTCCGCGACACCGACCTGGAGCAGCAGGTCCTGGAGCTGACCCGGAACTTCGGCATCGGAGCCCAGTTCGGCGGCAAGTACTTCTGCCACGACGTCCGCGTCGTCCGCCTCCCCCGGCACGGCGCGTCCTGCCCGGTCGGCATCGCGGTGTCCTGCTCGGCGGACCGCCAGGTCAAGGCGAAGATCACCGCCGACGGCGTGTTCATCGAGCAGCTGGAACGCGACCCGGCGCACTTCCTGCCCGACGTCGAGGACGAGCACCTGTCGGACGAGGTCGTGAAGATCGACCTCACCCTGCCGATGGCGGAGATCCGCGCCGCGCTGTCCGCGCTGCCGGTGAAGACGCGGGTGTCGCTGACCGGACCGCTGGTGGTGGCGCGCGACATCGCGCACGCCAAGATCAAGGAGCGGCTCGACGCGGGCGAGGGGATGCCGCAGTACCTGAAGGACCACCCGGTCTACTACGCCGGTCCGGCCAAGACGCCGGAGGGCTACGCGTCCGGCTCGTTCGGCCCGACCACCGCGGGCCGGATGGACTCCTACGTCGAGGAGTTCCAGGCGGCGGGCGGTTCGCTGGTGATGCTGGCGAAGGGCAACCGGTCGAAGCAGGTCACCAACGCCTGCGAGTCGCACGGCGGGTTCTACCTGGGCTCCATCGGCGGCCCGGCCGCGCGGCTGGCGCAGGACTGCATCCGCAAGGTCGACGTGCTGGAGTACGCCGAGCTGGGCATGGAAGCGGTGTGGAAGATCGAGGTCGAGGACTTCCCCGCGTTCGTCGTGGTGGACGACAAGGGCAACGACTTCTTCTCGGAGACGTCCGCGCCGCTGCTCCAGGTCTCGTTCCGGAGGTAGCGGGCCGGGGAGGGGCGTGGAACCCCCTCCCCGCTCGCGGGGCCGCGTCGGTCAGGCGCTCTCCTGCCGGGCCTCCAGGACGATCTTGCGTTCGCCCAGCGGAGCCGCCAGCGTCACGTTGAGCGGCACGTCGCGGACCTCCTGGGTGCACACGCCGCCGCTGGGGGCGTAGTACGTGGTCACGAGGGTGATGATCACCTGGTCGGCCGCCTCGGCCGTGACCTCGGCGCTGGCCGTCTTGCAGCCGCCCGCCTGGCCGATCACCATCAGCGTCCTGCCGTCGGACCCGACCTGGACCTGCGACTTGTACGTCTCCGGCAGCACCGTGCCGTCGACGCGGGCGGGAGGCACCTCCGTCGGGCTGCCCGGCAGCGGTGTCGCGGACGACTGCGGCGGCTGGGACGGGACCTCGCTCTGACCCGGCGGGCGGACGGTCGACGACGGCAGCGTGGCCGAGCCCGGCGGGAGGCCGGAAGCCGGCGGCGAGACCGACCCGGACGTGGACGGGGCCGTGCTGGACGGTCCGCCCGCCCCGAACGGCTGGTCATCGCTACCGCACCCGGCCAGGGCACACAGTCCCACGGCGAGGGCGACGAGCACCTTGGCGTTCCTCATACCGCAAGGACGGTACAGGCGCCGTTCCGGTTGCAGGACCGGCGGGACAGGACAAAGCAGGACAGGAAACGCCCGGCCGACGGGGGGACGTCGGCCGGGCGTCGGGTCTACTTGACCTGCTTGGTGGTCAGCACGACGGTCCGCTCGGCCAGCGGCGCGTCGAGCTTCGCGGTCAGCGGGGGGAACCTGATGTCCATGGTGCACATCTGCTGCTCGGCGGGCAGCGTCTCGACCAGTTCGAGGTGCACGGAGGTCGCGGACTGCTCGACGACCTGGACGCCCACCTTGCTGCACCCGCCCTCCTGGCCGATCACGCCGACGACCGAGCCGTCGCCCTCGGTCCACACCGACCGCGGGTAGTCCTCGGGCAGCGCCGCCGCGTCGAGCTTCGTCTCGGGGACCGGCACGCCGCCGTTGGGCGGCGGCTCACCGGGGGCGATGTCGGGCGCGCTCGACGTGGGCGCGGGCGAGGAGGAGACGCTGAGCCCCGGTTCCGGCTTGGGGTCGCCGGCTCCGGCGCCGACCTGGGCCTGCGGGCTCGCGCACGCCGTCACCAGCAGGAGCAGGACACCGGCGCTGACTGCGGTTCGTAGGCTTCTCATGTGAAGAGGACGGAGCGACCCCGCTTGCGGGTTGCTCCGTCCTCTTCACAGTTACCGGTTCAGGTGATGCCCGATACCCGCACGGTTACCGGTTCAGGTGGTGCCTGATGCCCGTCACCGCGTGGCGGAGCGCGTCGAGACGGGGCTGCGAGGCGAGTCCCGCGTGGTAGAGGTGGAACTCCTCGACGCCCTCGTCCGCGTACCGCTTCCACTCGGTCAGCAGCGCCTCGCCGTCGACCGGCTTCGGCGGCAGGGCCAGCACGTAGCCCGCGATCCGCGCGTCGGGCCCGGCCACCTCGCGCAGCGCGCGGATGCCGGGGGTCGCCGCGTCGGCTCCGGGCCAGCAGAACACCGTGAGCACGTCGACGTCGGCGTCGACGGCGGGCGCGACGGTGGCGAACGGGCCGGTGGCCCACTCGTCGCCGGTGGCGTGCAGGGCGATCCGGATGCCCGGCGCCCGCTCGCGCACCAGCCCGACCAGGGTGCCGCGCAGGTCGCGGACGATGCCCGTGCGCACGGAGGACACCGGCTTCGCCAGGTCGCCGAGCGCTTCCCCCACGCTGGGCGCGGCCGTGTCGACGCCCGCGCGGACGGCGGCGCGCAGGTCGTCCACGTCGACGCCGGCGTCCTGGTAGAGCACCGCGCACGCGACGCAGAAGCACAGCGACAGCAGCTTCTGCTGGACCGGGTCCCAGTCGGCGCCGTCGGTCTTCTCGTGGTGGCCGCCGTGGAAGAAGCCGAGGGGGCCGCACGCCTCCAGCACGATCCCGTCCGGGCGCCCGAGGTCGAGGACCTCGGTCACGAGGGTGCGCGCGTACGCGACGACGTCGGGGTTCGCCGTGCACAGCGCGTACGGGTAGCGGTCACCGAAGGCGTTGACGACCGTCACGTCCGGGTGAAGGTCGCCCAGCCTGCTGCTGTGGGTCAGCACGGTCCACGCGTAGACCGGCAGTCCGACGGCGCGCAGCGCGTCCGCCGCGGCGCCGAAGGAGTTGTCACCGTCCACCCAGGACGGTTCGGCGGGCACGAGCCGCCCGCCGCTCCAGGCCTCGTCGCGCACCGGGAGGTAGAACGCCGCGTGCCGGGCGTCGACCATCCGGTGCTCCGGGTGGAGCGGGGTCGCGGCGCGGACGGTGTGGTAGGACGCCGCGAGCGCGACCGCGTCCACGCCGAGGTCGGCGTACCGCCGCGCCGCGAGGGGGTCGCCCACGACGTCCCACGGGTAGACGTGCGCGATGCTCGTTACCACCGGGGTCGTTTCCTCTCGTACGACGGGTCGAACCTCTGCATGTAGCCGGTGTCGTCGCGCTGGACGATGCCGCAGGTCCGGTAGTTCTCCGCGAGCCCGGCCAGCGCGTCGCGGTCCAGCTCGACGCCGAGGCCGGGTGCGGTCGGCACCGGGACGGCACCGTCCACGAAGGTCAGCGCGCCCGGCACGACGACGTCGTCGGCGGAGTTCCACGGGTAGTGCGTGTCGCACGCGTAGCTCAGGTTCGGCGTCGCGGCGGCGAGGTGGGTCATCGCGGCGAGGCTGATCCCGAGGTGCGAGTTGGAGTGCATCGACAGGCCGATGCCGAACGTCTGGCAGGTCGACGCGAGGTGGCGCGACCGGCTGAGCCCGCCCCAGTAGTGGTGGTCGGACAGGACGACCTGGAGCGCGTCGATCGCGACCGAGGGAGCGATGTGCTCGAACGCGACGACGTACATGTTGGTGGCCAACGGCATCGAGGCCTTGGCGGCCACCTCGGACAGGCCCTGGAGGCCCGGCGTCGGGTCTTCGAGGTACTCGACCACGCCGTCGAGGGCTTCGGCGACGCGGATCGACGTCTCCACCGACCAGGCCGCGTTCGGGTCGAGCCGCAGCGGCAGGTCCGGGAACGCCTCGCGCAGCGCGAGGATCGCGGCGACCTCCTCCTCGGGCGGGAACACGCCGCCCTTGAGCTTGATCGACCCGAACCCGTAGGAGTCGATGAGCCCGCGGGCCTGCGCCACGATCCCGGCCGGGTCGAGCGCCTCGCCCCACTCGTCGGGCTCGGCACCGGGGTGGCCCGCCCACTTGTAGAACAGGTACGCGCTGTACGGCACGGCGTCGCGGACGGCTCCGCCGAGCAGGTCCGACACCGGGCGGCCGAGCGCCTTGCCGCGGATGTCCCAGGTCGCGACCTCGAACGGCGAGTACACGCGGTCGACGGTGCCCTCGGCGGTGAGCGTGCCGGTGAGGCCGTGCCGGTCGTCGCCGGACCTGCCGCCCAGCACCTCGGCGACCTTCGCGTGCATCACGTTGAGCTGGTGCACGTCCAGGCCGATGAGCGCGGGCACGACCTGCTCCAGCTTGGCCAGGTGGCCGATGTCGCCGTAGCTCTCGCCGAGCCCGGAGATCCCCTCGTCGGTGTGCACCTCGACGATCGACCGCAGCGCCCACGGCTCGTGGACGCCCGCCGAGTTCAGCAGGGGCGGGTCGCGGAAGGCGACCGGGGTGATCGTGATGTCCGTGATCCTCATACCGCCAACGCCCTCCCGGCCGCGATGATCCGCTCCAGTTCCGCGACGTGCTCCTCCGACGGGTCGATGAAGGGTGGGCGCACCCCTCCGGCGTCCAGACCTCCCAGCTTGACCGCCGCCTTGACCAGCGCCACCGCGTACCCCGGCACCTTGTCGCGCAACTCGACCAGCGGCACGAAGAACTCGGTGAGGTAGCGGCGCACCAGCGCGGTGTCGTCGTCCTGGATCGCCTGGTAGAAGCCGAGCGAGATGTCCGGCGCGAACGCGAACACCGCCGAGGAGTACAGCTCGACGCCGATGCCGCGGTACGCGGGCACCGTCAGCTCGGCGGTCGGCAGGCCGTTGAAGAACTGGAACGGCTTCTGCACGCGGGCCCGCACCGCGAGCACGATCCGCTGGAGCTGGTTGATGTCGCCGAGGCCGTCCTTGAACCCGATGACGGTCGGCAGCGACGCCACCTCGACGGCCGTGTCCGGCGTGAACACCGCGTTGTTGCGCTGGTAGACGATCACCGGCAGGTCGGTCGCGGCGGCGACGTCGGCGACGTAGCGGACGAGTCCCCTGGCGGGGTTGGTCACCAGGTAGGGCGGCAGCAGCAGGAGCCCGTCCGCGCCCGCGCGGGCGGCGGCCCTGGCGAAGTCCTTGGCGATGGGCAGCGGACCGCCCGCGCCCGCGAACACCGGCACGCGGCCCGCCGTCGCCTCGACCGCGACGGCCACGGCGCGTTCGAACTCCTCGACGCCCAGCGCGTGGAACTCCCCCGTGCCGCAGGCGACGAAGACCGCGCCCGGCCCCGCCGACACACCGTGCTTGACGTGCTCAGCGAGCACGTCCTCGGCGATCTCCCCCGTCGGGTCGAACGGCGTTACCGGAAAGAACAGCACCCCATCGAGTTGCATAGACCTTCATCCCTTGATCGCTCCGGTGGTGATCCCACGCAGGAAAGACTTCTGCAGCGACAGGTACACGATCAGGCTCGGCACCAGCGCCAGCAACGCTCCGGCCAACACGATCCCCGGCCCGACCTCTTCATCGGACCTCAACGACAGCAGGGCGACGGTCAGCGTGTAGTCGGAAGGATCCGCGGCGACGATCAGCGGAAGCAGGTACTGCTCCCAGATCATGTTGAACCCGAACACGGCGACCACGCCGAGCGCGGGCTTGACCAGCGGCAGGATGATCTGCGCGAAGATCCGGAACTCCCCGGCGCCGTCGACCTTCGCGGCTTCCTCGAGCTCCAGGGGGATCTCCTTCATGAACTCCGTCATGACGAAGATCGAGAACCCCCACGCGCCCAGCGGCAGGATGACGCCGAGCAGGGTTCCCTTCAGGCTGATGTGCACGAGCGGGAGGTCGCCGATCACCAGGGACAGGGGGATGGCGATGACCTCCTCGGGCAGCATCATGGTGGTGAGGATCAGGAGCAGCACGACCGCCTGCCCCCGGAACTTCTTGCGCGCCAGCGCGTACGCGGCGAACACGCTCACCGCGAGCTGGAGCAGCAGCGCCCCGCCCGCGATGATCAGCGAGTTCGCCAGGTAGTGCCAGATGCCCTTGGAGCCCGCCGCCTCGAAGTTGACCATCGAGGGTTCGTCGGGCAGCACGGACAGCCGGGTCGGGTCGGGGTTGTGGTCGAACGCGCCGGAGAACACGGTGATCAGCGGGCCCGTGAACAGCAGCACGGCGCCGACGCTGAGCAGGATCCGGATGCCCCGGCTCAACCAGGCCTGACGGCCGGTCGACCACCCGAGCGCGGTGTCGCACCTGTCCGCGACGCTCACCTGGCCTCCTTCCTCCGCCGGTACAACTGGACCACGACCGTCAACACGAACGTGATCAGGAAGAGCACCACCGAGCCCGCGGACGCGACGCCGATCTCGTTGCGCTCGAAGGCGACGGTGAACACCCGCGTCATCCACACGTCGGTGGAGCCCGCGGGACCGCCGCCGGTCAGGACGTAGACCTCGGTGAACACCCGCAGGCCGCGGATGGACGCCAGGGTCAGCAGGATCGTGATCACCGGGCGCAGCGCGGGGAGCGTGATGTGCCGGACGCGCTGCCAGGTGTTCGCGCCGTCGATGGCGGACGCCTCGTACTGCTGCCGGTCGATGCCCGCGAGCCCGGCCAGGATCAGCACCATGTCGTACGGCGCGCCCTTCCAGATCCCGACGAACACGACGGACGCGAGCGAGGTGTCCGGGCTGTCGAGGAACGTCCACGGGCCGAGGCCCACGAACGACAGCACCGTGTTGACGAAGCCCTCGGGGGCGGGGAAGAACAGCAGCCGCCAGATCTCGCCGATGACGGCGGTCGCGGCGACCACGGGCAGGAAGACCGCGGACCGCACGAACCACAGGGACTTCGCGTGGCCCTCCAGCAGGAGGGCCAGCGCGAACCCGATCACCATCGAGCCGATCGTCTGGCCGGACGCGAGGACCAGCGTGTGGCCGATCGCGTCGCGGAACCGCTCGTCGCCCATGATCCGGGCGTAGTTGTCGAACCCCACCCACAGGTCGCCGAGGAACGGTCGGACCTGGTACGCGCTCAGGCGGATGCCCTCCGCCATCGGCAGGTACTTGAAGACGACGAAGATCAGCAGGGCCGGGGCCAGGAACAGCCACGGCGTGGAGCTGGGTCCCGTGAGGCGACGCCGGTGGCGCCGCCTCACGGGGTGGGAGCCGACGGCACCGCCGCCACTAGCCGCCGGTCCCACGTCTGTGGTGCCGCGGACGGGATTGGACACCGTCACTTGGACATTCCCTGTGCCTGCAACTCCTTCTCCAGGTTCTCGGCGAGGGTGCCGAGTTCGGCCTTGGAGTCGGGTCCGCACGTCGAGAGGATGGAGTTCAGCGTCTCGGAGAACTGCTGCCGGAACGGCTGGAAGTTCGGCACGCTGGAGAACGGCCGGGCGCTGTCGGCGTAGACCTTCGCGGTGGTCTCCCAGCGCGGGTCGTCGTAGACGGCCTTGACGTCGACCTTGCCGTTGACGGGGAGCCGGACCACGGGGGTCGGGTCGCCCTTCATGCCCGCCTGCTGCGCCTCGGCGCTGATCAGGTACTCGGCCAGCCGCTTCTGCGCGTCCGCCCTCGGCGAGCCCGCCATCAGGTAGATGTTCTCGCCCTCGCCGAGCACGGTGCCACCGGCCGGGCCCCTGGGGGCGGCGACGACCTCGTACCTGTCCTTGCCGAGGTTCTTGTCGAACCGGCCGAACATGTACGGGCCGGTCACGTAGATGCCGGTCTTGCCGGTCTCGAAGAACGCGTGCGCGTCGTTGGTCCCCGTGGTCAGCGCGCCGGGCTGGACCAGCTTGGGGTCGCCGCAGAACATCGTCTTCAGGTAGTCGACGGCCTTGACGGTCCCGTCGGAGTCGACCGCGACGCTGAACCTGTCGCCGTCCTGCTCGAGGATGTCGCCGCCGCCCTGCCAGACGAAGTTCGACGCCCACCAGCCGAGGTAGCCGCGGTCGGTGGTGCCGGGCACGAGCATCCCGTAGGTGTCGGCCGCGCCGTTGCCGTCCGGGTCGTCCTTCGTGAACGCCGCCGCGAGGTCGGTCAGCTCGTCCCAGGTCGTCGGCACGGGCTTGCCGACCTTCTCGCGCCAGTCCTTGCGGATCAGCGTGACCATCGCCTGCGTGGAGAACGGGATCGCGTAGTACTTGCCGTCCGACGCCCTGCCGTTGTCCCACGCCCGCTCGACGACGTCCGCGCCGCCCGCGACGCCCGCCTTGTCGATCTCGCCGACCAGGCCCTGCGAGGTGAAGACGCCCAGCGAGCCCGTGTCGGTGACGACCAGGTCGGGCAGGTCCTTCGACGCCGCGCGCTGCTGGATCTGCTTGTCGAAGTCCGCGAAGACCGGCTTGTAGTCGACCTTCACCCCGGTCTTGGCCTCGAAGTCCGTGAAGATCTTCGCGTAGACCTTCGCGGTGGCCTCCGTGCTGCGGGTCCACACCTCGAACGGCGCGTTCGGGTCCTGCGCGACCCCAGCGGCGCTCCCGCTGCTCGCGGGCGTCGCCGAGCCGCATCCAGCGAGCACGGCACCCACGGCGACCAGGGCGACAGCCGCGGTGCCGGACCGGGAACGGGGCATCTCACCCTCCAAGTTGTTCACATCCATGAAACGCAGTCGTACTTGTGAACCTGATGCCGGACTGTAAGAATCAGCACAGCAACGTGTCAAGAGCGTGTTGCCGGAATGTTTCCCTGGAGGACCTGGTGACCGAGGCCGCTTCGCCCACCCGTCCGGGGGCGGTGAAATCCGCCGACCGGACCGTCGAGCTGCTGGAAGTCCTCTCGGCTTCCGACCGCCGTCTCACCCTCACCGAGCTGCACCGCGAGCTCAGCTATCCCAAGTCGAGCCTGTACATGCTGTTGCAGACGCTGGTGAACCGCGGCTGGGTGGAGGTCGAACCGGACCGCGGCACCTACGGCATCGGCGTGCGCGCCCTGCTGGTCGGCACGTCCTACCTCGACCACGACCCCGTGGTGCGGGCCGCGATCCGCGTCATGGAGCAGGTCAGGCAGACCGTCAACGAGACGGTCCACCTCGCGCGCCTCGACGGCGCCGACGTGGTCTACCTCGCCAGCCGCGAGTCCGAGCACCACCTGCGGGTCGTCTCCAGGGTCGGCCGCAGGCTGCCCGCGCACTCCACCTCGCTGGGCAAGGCGGTGCTGTCGACCCGCACCCCGCAGGAGGTCGACGCGCTGCTGCCGGAGGAGCTGAAGCCGCTCACGCCGAACACCGTGGTCGAGCGCGGCCCGCTGCACGCGCAGCTCGCGGGCTTCCGCGCCCTGGGCTACGCCCACGAGCGCGAGGAGAACACCCCCGGCCTCGGCTGCTTCGCCGTCGCGCTGCCCTACCGCAACCCGGTGCTCGACGCCATGAGCTGCTCGGTCCCGCTGGGCAGGCTCGACGAGGACCACGAGCGCCAGGTCATCGGCGCGCTGCTCGACGCCGCCCGCACCATCACCGAGCTGCTCCGGCAGTTCGGCCGCTGACCGTCCACCACGCACACCCGGAGGGGTCCGACCCGTGACCGCACGAATCCTGATCACCGGCGCCGCCGGTGGGCTGGGCACGCTCATGCGCCCCCGGCTCGCCGTGGGCGACCGCGTCCTGCGCCTGCTGGACATCGCCGAGATCCCGGCGGCGGGCGACGGCGAGAACGTCGAGCTCGTCCAGGCGTCGGTGACCGACCTGGCCGCGATGGAGGCGGCGATGTCCGGTGTGGACGCCGTGATCCACCTCGGCGGGCACAGCCTGGAACGGCCGTGGGCGCAGATCCTCGACGTGAACATCAACGGCACGCAGGTCGTGCTGGAGGCCGCCCGCAGGCAGGGTGTGAAGCGCGTGCTGCTGGCCAGCTCCAACCACGCCGTCGGGTACGTGGAGCGCGCCGACGGCAACGCCGACGACTACCTGTTCCCCAGGCCGGACACCTACTACGGCGTCAGCAAGGTCGCGCTGGAGGCGCTGGGCAGCCTCTACGCCAACCGGTACGGGATGGACGTCGTCGCCATCCGCATCGGCTCGTGCTTCGAGAGGCCCAAGGACGCGCGGATGCTCGCGACGTGGCTCTCCCCCGACGACGCCGCCCGCCTGTTCGAGGCGTGCATCGCCGCGCCGAGCCCCGGCTTCCGGGTCGTGTGGGGCGTCTCGGACAACACCCGGCGCTGGTTCTCGCTCGACGAGGCGTACGCGCTGGGCTACGAGTCGAAGGACGACGCCGAGGCGTTCGCGTCCGAGGTGGACGCCCCGGACCCCGGTTCCCCGGCGCAGCAGTACCTCGGCGGCGCCTGGTGCGGCCCCGATTTCGACACCGCGGTGAAGGAGGCAGGTCAGTGATCGTGCAGGGCTACAACCCCCGGACCGGCGAGCCGATCGGCGAGCCCGTGGCCAAGACGGCGGACAGCGGGGTGGACGCCGTCGCGACGGCCGCCGCCGCCGCGTTCGAGGTCTGGTCGGTCACCCCGGCGACCGAGCGGGCGGTGGTGCTGGAGGCCGTCGCCGACGCGCTGGACGCCGGGTCGGAGCTGCTGATCGCGACCGCCGACGGCGAGACCGCGCTGGGCGTGCCCCGCCTGACCACCGAGCTGAAGCGCACCACCAACCAGCTCCGCCTGTTCGGCGAGGTGCTCCGCGAGGGCAGCTACGTCGAGGCGACCATCGACTCGCCCAACCCGGACATCATCCCGCCGCGCCCGAACCTGCGCCGCGTACTCCGTCCACTCGGGACGGTGGCGGTGTTCTCCGCGTCGAACTTCCCGTTCGCGTTCTCGGTCGCGGGCGGCGACACCGCGTCCGCGCTCGCGGCCGGCTGCGCGGTCGTGGTGAAGGCCCACTCGGCCCACCCCGGCACCTCGCGCGAGACCGCGCGGATCGTGACGGCGGCGCTGGCCGCGGCGGGCGCTCCCGAGGGCCTGTTCGGCATCGTCTACGGCACCCACGCCGGTGTGGCGCTGATCCAGCACCCGACCGTCCGCGCGGTCGGCTTCACCGGCTCGACCGGCGGTGGGCGCGCGCTGTTCGACATCGCCCAGGGCCGCCCCGACCCGATCCCGTTCTACGGCGAGCTGGGCAGCGTCAACCCGGCGGTCGTGCTGCCGGACGCCGCCGCCGCGCGGCCCGAGGAGCTGGCGACCGCGTTCGCGCAGTCGCTCACCATGGGCGTGGGCCAGTTCTGCACCAACCCCGGACTGCTGTTCGCGCCCGCCTCGCTGGTGCCGTTCCTGGGTGACGCCGTGGCCGCCAGCCACGGCGGGCCGATGCTGAACGAGCGCATGTGCGACTCCTACCGGTCGGGCACCGACGCGCTGGCCGCGGGCGACCTCGTGACCGACGTGTCGACCGGCGACCAGCCCGCCGACGGCTGGAGCGTCGCGCCCCGGCTGTTCAGCGTCCCGCTGGCGGCGTTCGCGGACAACCTGGAGAAGCTGACCGAGGAGCACTTCGGCCCCGCGGGCGTCGTCGTGACCTACGACGACCCGGCCGAGCTGCTGGCCGTGCTGCCGAAGCTGCCGGGCACCCTCACGGGCACCGTGCACGCCGACCCGTCCGAGCACGAGCTGGCGGGCCGGATCGCCGAGGTGCTCCGCCGCGTGGCGGGCCGCCTGGTCTTCAACGGCTGGCCGACCGGCGTCGCGGTGGCGTGGGCCATGCACCACGGCGGCCCGTGGCCGTCGACGACCAACCCGCTGCACACCTCGGTGGGCGCGACGTCGATCCGCCGCTGGATCGCGCCGGTGACCTACCAGTCCTGGCCGGACGAACTGCTGCCCGCCGAGCTGAAGGACGCCAACCCGCTGGGCATCCCCCGCCGGGTCGACGGCGTGCTCGGCACCCACTAGGAGCGCCGGCAGGCCCCCGTTCCCCGAGACGGGGGCCTGCCGTGCCCGTTCCGGACCCGGCACCCCGCGAGCACCCGCTACCGGTGCGGTCACCGCACTAGAGTCACCGGGAACCGACTCGTCGACGTCCCGGAGAGGTCATGCACATCGCGCAGGTCAGGCTGCGGAACATCAAGGGGTTCCACGGCGCCCGCGAGGTCGACCTCACGCTGACCGCTCCCGGCTGGACCGTGGTCGCGGGCCGCAACGGCTCCGGCAAGACCACCCTCCTGCGCGCCATGGCCCTGGCGATCAGCGGGCCCACCGTCGCGAACACGCTGGTCTCCGACTTCGAGAACTGGATCTCCACCGGCAGTCCGTCGGCCGACGCGGAGGTGCTGCTCACCCGCGACGCGCGGGCCGACCGGTTGACCGACTCCCTCTACAGCGGCTTCCCGCTCCAGGCCGTGCTGCGCTGGACGGCGCCCGCCGACGCCGACCGGTTCACCGGCAGCCAGCCTGACCTGGCGCCCGCCCACCACGACACCTCGGTGCTGGACGGCCCGTGGGAGCGCAACCCGAACGGGTGGTTCTGCGCGGCCTACGGCCCGTTCCGGCGGCTGACGGGCGGTGCGGGAGACGTCCAGCGCCTGATGGTCCGGCCGGGCCCGGTGGCCCGCCTCGCGACCCTCTTCCAGGAGGACGCCTCCCTCGCGGAGGGCGTGAGCTGGCTGATCAGGCAGCACCTGCGGGCGCTCGAAGGCCAGGACGGGGCTGAGGAGCTGAAGCTGACGGCGCTGGCGCTGCTCGCCGACGGGCTGCTGCCGGACCACTACCAGATCGACCACGTCGACTCCGAGGGCCTCTGGATCGTCGTCGGCGACCACCGGTTCCCGCTGCGGGAGATGAGCGACGGCTACCGCACGGTGGTCGCGCTGGTCGTGGACCTGCTCAAGCAGGTCCACCAGACCTACGGCACCCTGCGGGTCGACGGCCTCGCCGTGACGGCCCCCGGCGTGGTGATCATCGACGAGGTCGACGCGCACCTGCACGTGTCGTGGCAGCAGCGCATCGGCGGCTGGCTGAAGGCGCACTTCCCCAACATGCAGTTCATCGTGACGACGCACAGCCCGTACATCTGCCAGGCCGCCGACCCCGGCGGCCTGATCCGCCTGCCGGGCCCGACCGACGACGAGCCGCCCAGGGTCGTCGAGCAGGACCTGTACGAGCGCGTGGTGTTCGGCAGCGGTGACGACGCGGTGCTCTCGGAGCTGTTCGGCCTGGACTCGCCGTACTCGCGGGAGGCGGACCGGCTCCGCGCGGAACTCGTGGGCCTGGAGACAGCGGTGATCCTGGGGACCGCGACGGACGAGCAGTCGCGGCGGTACGACGAGCTGAAGACCCTGCTCACCAGCTCGCCGGTGGCGCGCGGCGGCGAGGTCGAGGCACGGCTCCACCTCCCCGACGCATGATCCCGATCACCCGATTACCGCTCCCGCACGACGTCGCCGACCGCCTGGACGAGTTGACCGCCGAGGTCGGGTCCGCCCACCGGGAGGAGCGCGCCGCCGCCGCTCGCGCGCTGTGGCGGCGCAGGGGCGTGCGGGAGGTCGTCCACCCGCCCCTGCGCCGGGTGCTGGCGGACATGGCGCCCGGACACGAGCGGTGCATGTACTGCGGGGACAGCCAGGGCACGGACATCGACCACTTCGAGCCGCTGGCGGGCAACCCGCTGCGCGCGTTCGACTGGCTCAACCACCTGCTCGCCTGCTCGACCTGCAACAGCAACCTGAAGCGGGACCGGTTCCCGGTGGACGCGCTGGGCGCGGCGCTGCTGATCGACCCCACGACCGAGGACCCGTTCGACCACCTGCTGCTGACCCCGTCGCTCGGGGTCTACCACGGCCTCACCGCGAAGGGCCGCGAGACGATCGAGGTCTGCGGGCTGAACCGGCCGGTGCTGACCAGGGGCCGCGTGCAGGCGCGCCGGGTCGTGGTGATGTGCCTGGAGAGGTGGGCGGCGGCCCGCGCGGCCGGGTCGGAGCCGGGTATGCGCGAGGCGGTCGTCACCGTCCGGGAGCAGCCGTTCGCCGACGTGTGCCAGTCGATGCTGCGCCTCGCGCTGAACCCGGCGGCGGAGAGGGTCCTGGACGTCGGCCCGCAGGTGCTGGACCTGCTGCGCACGGCCGACCTCCGGGACGCCCTACTGGCCTGACCCGGCCTGTCTCGCCCGGTACGCCTTCTGCTGGCAGGCGCGCGAGCAGTACTCCTTGGGCCTGCCGGTGGCGGGCTTCTCCACCGGTGTCCCGCACGTGACGCAACTGCTCACCGTTTCATCACGTCGCGGAGTTTCATCACGCCCCCGCACGAGCACCTCGATCCCGTCGAGGACCCGCCGCAGCCCGAACTCGAAGTCGTCCACCATCCCGTCGTACCCGCCGGACATCCACACGCGGGCCAGCGTCGGGTAGCGGTCCTCCGTGAGGTGCCCCCACAGCGAGACCCGCGACCCCCACCACTCCTCCATGCTCACGCCGGTGGTCCGCTCGGCCTGCTGCGCCTCCGCGGCCCGCCGGGCGGCGCCCTCGACGTACTGCGAGACCAGGTTGGCGACGGCCATGGTCTCCCGACCGCTGAGCCCGGTCCCCTCCAGCACGCGCAGCCGCGCCTCCAGCTCCGCCATGTAGTGCGGTCCCGGCACGCTCCGCGTGGACGTCACCTGCACCATCCACGGGTGCCGCTGGTAGAGCTCCCAGTCCTGCCTCGCGGAGAACGTCAGCCCGGCTCGCCAGTCGAGCCCGTGGTCGGGCAGCACGATCTCGGCCGCGGCGGCGTCCTGCATGAGGTCGAGCAGCTCGGCCTTGCCGGGCACGTACCGGTACAGGGACATGGTCGTGAAGCCGACCTTCTCCGCGACCCGCCGCATGGACAGCGCGGACAGGCCCTCCTCGTCGGCGACCTCGATCGCCGCGGCGACGACGCCGTCCAGGGTCAGCGCGGGCTTGGGCCCGCGACCGGGCTGGGGCTTCTCACCCCAGAGCAGTTCGACGCTGCGTTCAGGATCACCCGCTTCCAGGACCACCCTCGACTCCTCCCACCTTGACACAGGGGCACCAAACTGTCTATACAGTACACAGGGTGTACGACATACACAGTTTAGGAGGTTGTCGTGAGCTCACCTGTTCTCTTCGCTGAAGGCCTCCGCAAGCGGTTCGGCGGGTACTACGCACTGGACGGATTCGACCTGTCGGTCCCAGCGGGCACGGTGTGCGGGCTACTCGGCCCGAACGGCGCAGGGAAGACGACGGTGCTCCGCATCCTGTCCACCCTCATGCGACCCGACGGGGGCCGCGCCACGGTCAACGGGTTCGACGTCGCACGGCAAGCGTCGGAGGTCCGCAACCACATCGGCATGATCGGTCAGCAGTCCACCGTCGACGACATCCTCACCGGACGCGAGAACCTCGCGCTCTGGGGCAGGCTCTACCACCTGAGCGCGGCCAACGCGCGGCGTCGCGCCGACGAGCTGCTGGAGCAGTTCGGCCTCACCGCCGCGGGCAGCAAGCAGGTCAAGCACTACTCGGGCGGTATGCGCCGCAGGCTCGACCTCGCGTCGAGTTTCATCACGGCACCCAGCGTCATGTTCCTCGACGAACCGACCGCGGGCCTGGACCCCCGCAACCGCATCGAGATGTGGTCGGCGGTCCGCGCCCTCGCCCTGGGCGGCACGACCGTGCTGCTCACCACCCAGCTCCTCGACGAGGCGGACCAGCTTGCCGACCAGATCGTGCTGATGGACGGGGGCCGCGAGATCGCCAGCGGCACGCCGGACGAGCTCAAGGCCCGCACCGGCGGCGACTGGATCGACGTCACCGTCCGCAGCATCTCCGAGATCCCGGCCGCGGCGGGCGCGATGGCCCGCGCCGCGGGCGGCAAGCTCCAGACCACCCCGGCCGAGAACCGGGTCAGCGCGGCCGTGGCCAACCGGCAGCACGCGCTGACCGACGTCACCCGAGCCCTGCACGCCGCGGGGATCGACGCGGAGGACGTGACGCTGCGCAGGGCGACCCTCGACGAGGTCTTCCTCCTGCTCACCGGACACGACGCCGAAGGGGAGGAAGCATCGTGAGCCTGACCCTGCCCCCCATCACCCCGGCACCGATGCCGAGGGCGCCCCGCAGCGTGGTGCAGCGCCTGCGGTGGCTCGTCAGCGACTCGTGGAACGTCGCGTCCCGCGACCTCATCCACTGGATCCGGCAGCCCGTCCGGCTCTTCAGCAGCGTCATGTACCCGGTCGTCTCGATCCTGGTCTTCGGCTACGTCTTCGGCAACGCGGTCATGGTCGTCGGCGGGTGGAACTACCGGGAGTTCCTGATGCCCGGCCTGTTCGGCCAGAGCATCGTGCTCGGCGTCGGCGTCACGCTGGTGGCCATCGCCGAGGACACGAACCGGGGCGTCAACAACAGGTTCCGGACCATGCCGATGTCCCGCGCCGGGTACCTGGCGGGTCGCAGCATCGCGGACCTGCTGAACTCCACGCTGGACATCGTGGTGCTGATGCTGTGCGGCGTCGCCGTCGGCTGGACGTGGCACCTCGGGTTCGGCAACGTGGTCATCGCGTTCGGGCTGCTGATGCTGCTGCGGGTCGCGATGATCTGGCTGGGGATCTACCTCGGGCTGATCATCAAGCCGGAGAACACCTCGGTCGTGTGGACGGTCCTGCTGCCGCTGACGATGTTCTCGGACACGTTCGTGGCGCCGCAGATGATGCCCGCGTGGCTGGGGACCATCTCGGAGTGGAACCCGCTGTCGGCCACGGTCGGCGCGATCCGGGAGCTGTTCGGCAACCCCGGCTGGCCGGGCGACTCGTGGGTGTCCACGCACTCGATGCTGATGGCCGTGCTGTGGCCGTTGGCGATCATCGCGGTGTTCTGGCCGCTGTCCGTCCGCCGCTACCGCAGCATGAGCTGACCCCCACCGCTCCCCGACCCCGTCGCCGCCGCACCGGTTTGCCACCGGTGCGGCGGCGACGGTCGTCGTACCACCTGGTCAGGGGACTGGAAGAACAAATCGGGCGAAAATGTCGGTGCGTGGGCCCATCATGTGCGCATGGCAGACGCGATCGTGGCCGAGGGACTGGTCAAGAGGTACGGGTCCGTCGTCGCACTGGACGGGCTCGACCTGGTGGTGCCCGAGGGCAGCATCATGGGGTTGCTCGGACCCAACGGCGCGGGCAAGACGACTGCGGTGCGGGTGTTGACCACGCTGCTGGAGTTCGACGCGGGCAGGGCCGCCGTGGCCGGGCTCGACGTGGTGCGGGACGCGCGGGAGCTGCGGCGGCGGATCGGGCTGTCCGGTCAGTACGCGGCCGTCGACGAGACGCTGACGGGGTTCGAGAACCTCGACATGGTGGGGAGGCTGTACCACCTGGGGCGGCAGCCCAGCCGGGAGCGGGCGCGGGAGCTGCTGGAGCGCTTCGACCTCGTCGACGCCGCCGACCGGCAGGTGAAGGGGTACTCCGGCGGGATGCGGCGGCGGCTCGACCTCGCCGCGGCGCTGGTGGCCAAACCCGTCGTGCTGTTCCTGGACGAGCCGACGACCGGGCTCGACCCGCGCAGCAGGCTGGGCATGTGGGACGTGATCGAGGAGCTCGTGGCCGGGGGCACGACGGTCCTGCTGACCACGCAGTACCTGGAGGAGGCCGACCGGCTGGCCGACCAGATCGCCGTGATCGACCACGGCCAGGTGATCGCCGAGGGCACCTCCGACGAGCTGAAGGCCCAGGTCGGCGGCGAGCGGCTGGAGCTGACCGTCGGGTCCTCCCGCGACGTGGCGTCGACCCGGTCCGCGCTCGCCCCGCTCGCCATCGCGGAGATCTCCGTCGACGAGCGGAGCAACCACGTGGTGGTGCCGGTGTCGGGCGGGGCGGACCTGCTCGTGGAGGCCGTGCGGCTGCTCGACGGCGAGTCGATCAAGGTGTTGGACATCGGCCTGCGGCGGCCGACGCTGGACGACGTGTTCCTGACGCTGACGGGGCACGCGGCGCAGGACGGGCAGACCGATGAGGAGCGTGGCGCGTGAACGGGTTCGTCGAGGCACTGGCGGACGGGGCGGTCGTCGCCAAGCGCAACCTGATCAAGGTGAAGCGGGTGCCGGACCTCATCGTGTTCGCGACCCTCTCGCCGATCATGTTCGTGCTGCTGTTCGCGTACGTGTTCGGCAGCGCCATCGAGATCCCCGGCATGAACTACCGGGAGTTCCTGATGGCCGGGATCTTCGCCCAGACCGTGGTGTTCGGGGCGACCATCACCGGCACCGGGCTGGCCGAGGACATGCAGAAGGGCATCATCGACCGGTTCCGGTCGCTGCCGATGGCCCGGTCCGCCGTGCTGATCGGGCGGACCACCAGCGACCTGCTCAACAACGTGATCGTCATCGTGGTGATGTCGGTGACGGGGCTGATCGTGGGGTGGCGGATCCACTCGTCGTTCCTGGAGGCGCTGGCCGGGTTCGGCGTGATGCTGCTGTTCGCCTACGCCATCTCCTGGGGGATGGCCGTGGTGGGGCTCGCCGTGCGGTCGCCCGAGGTCGTGAACAACGCGTCGTTCATCGTGATCTTCCCGTTGACGTTCATCGCGAACACCTTCGTGGGGACGACGAACCTGCCGGGGCCGTTGAAGGCCTTCGCCGAGTGGAACCCCATCTCCGCCGTCACGCAGGCCGCTCGGGAGCTGTTCGGCAACACCAACCCGCAGTTCCCCGCGCCGGACGTGTGGCCGTTGCAGCACCCCGTGCTGGCCTCGGTGCTGTGGAGCCTGGTGATCCTCGCGGTGTTCATCCCGCTGGCGATCCGGCAGTACCGGAAGGCCGTGAGCCGTTGACCGAGGCGAAAGTCGTTAGGCGGTAAGGAAAACTCCACCTAGCCTTGGTCCATGGCACCTATCACGGTCCCCGGAGACGGGGTCGACATTCGCCTGTGGACCCGGCCCGAGGAGGTCGAGGAGCAGGCGATGCGGCAGTTGCGGAACATCTCCGCGCTGCCGTGGGCCGTCAAGCACGTCGCCGTGATGCCGGACGTGCACTTCGGGCGCGGGGCGACGGTGGGCTCGGTCATCGCGCTGCGCGACGCCGTGTCGCCCGCCGCCGTCGGCGTCGACATCGGGTGCGGCATGACGGCCGTGCGGACGTCGCTGACGGCGTCGGACCTGCCGGACGACCTGCGCTCCCTGCGGAGCCGGATCGAGGCCGCCGTGCCCGTGGGCTTCCACCAGCACGACGAGCCCGCCTTCGGCGACGGCGACGCGCGCGACTGGGAGGCGTTCTGGCGCGGCTTCGACGACCTGACGCCCGCCGTGCACGCGCGCGCCGAGAAGGCGCTGCGGCAGATCGGGACGCTGGGCGGGGGCAACCACTTCCTGGAGGTGTGCCTGGACGAGGGGCAGCGGGTCTGGGTGATGCTGCACTCGGGGTCGCGCAACATCGGCAACGAGCTGGCGCAGCACCACATCGCGGTGGCGCGGAAGCTCGCGCACAACGCCGAGCTGACGGACCCGGACCTCGCGGTGTTCCTCGCGGGCACGCCGGAGATGGCCGCCTACCGGCACGACCTGTACTGGGCGCAGGACTACGCGCGGCGCAACCGGTCGGTGATGCTGCGCCTGGTGTGCGACGTGGTGCGCGCCGAGTTCGAGCACGTGCGGTTCGACGAGCCGATCAGCTGCCACCACAACTACGTGGCGGAGGAGACGCACTTCGGCGAGGACGTGCTCGTGACGCGCAAGGGCGCGATCCGGGCCGGGCGCGGCGAGTTGGGGATCATCCCCGGCTCGATGGGGACGGGGTCCTACATCGTGCGCGGGCTCGGCAACCCCGAGTCGTTCCAGTCCGCGTCGCACGGCGCCGGGCGGAAGATGTCGCGGACGAGGGCGAAGAAGTTGTTCACCGCCAAGGACCTCGCCGAGCAGACGGCTGGTGTCGAGTGCCGAAAGGACGCCGGGGTGGTGGATGAGATCCCCGGTGCCTACAAGGACGTGGACGAGGTCGTCGCCCTCCAGTCGGACCTCGTCGAGGTCGTGGCGAAGCTGAAGCAGGTCGTGTGCGTGAAGGGGTGATCACGCTCCGCTGAAGGCGCGTCGGCGGCCGGGAGGCGGCCGATGCGCCTTTTGCGTTCGGGCGTTGCTCCATCCGCAACTCGGATGTTTATCCCTGCGGCACAAGGGAACCCAGCCTCCATCAACTCCCCCCAGACCAAAGGAGGCTGCGATGTCCACCGGCGCCATCATCGGCATCGTCGTCGTGCTGGTCGTACTGGCTGTGATCGCAGTCCTGCTGAACAGGTACCTCCAGCGGAAGCGGCTGCAGGACAGGTTCGGCCCGGAGTACGACCGCACGGTGCAGGGCAGCGAGAACCGCACGGCCGCGGAGCGTGAACTGGTCGAGCGCCAGAAGAAGCACGCGGAACTCGAACTCCGCGAGCTGAGCCCCCAGTCGCGGGAGAGCTACGGCCGCCACTGGGCGCGGATCCAGGAGCAGTTCGTCGACACGCCCGCGGGCGCCGTGGCCGAGGCCGACGTCCTCGTCACCGACCTGATGTCCGAGCGCGGCTACCCCACCGGCAGCTACGAGAAGCAGGCGGAGCTCCTCTCCGTCGAGCACTCGCGCACGCTGGAGCACTACCGCTCCGCGCACGAGATCTCGCAGCGCGACCAGTCCGGTGACGCGACGACCGAGGACCTCCGGAACGCGATGGTCCACTACCGCACCTTGTTCCAGGACCTGCTCGGGAGCACCGACGACCGGGCCCACGACGACCGGGCCCACAAGGCCTGAGAAGGAGCGATCCCATGACCGAGCGCCAGGACCTGCGACCCCTCAGCACGGAAGACCTGCTGCCGGAGCACGGCCGCGACCGCACCGCCCACGCGGACGACCAGTACCGCACCGACGACTACCGCGACTCGACCGCGGACCGCGCGGACGACGTCGACACCACCGGCACGGCGGCGGACCGGTACGACGCCGACGCCACCGGCACGACGGCGGACCGGTACGACGCCGACGCGGACCGCTCGGTGGTCTCCGACCAGTACGACGAGGTGGACGTCGACGCGGACAACCGCGCTCACGACGGCACCGAGCAGTACGGCCAGCACTCCGACGCCGAGCCGGTCGCCGCCGGTGACACCCACGACGAGACCGCCCTCGCGCACGACGAGACCCCGCGGCAGACGCCGACCACCGACGACGGCGCGCTCGAACTGTTCACCTCCGAGGAGGTCGACCAGTTCCGCACCGAGTGGCGCGGTCTCCAGTCCGACTTCGTGGACAGCCCGAGAGACGCCGTGCAGCACGCCGACCAGCTGGTCGCGCAGGTGATGCAGAGCCTCGCCACGACGTTCGCCGACCACAAGAAGTCGCTGGAAGGCCAGTGGAGCCAGGGCGAGCAGGTGGAGACCGAGGAGCTGCGGGTGGCGCTGCGCCAGTACCGCGCCTTCTTCGACAAGCTGCTGACCGTCTGATCGGGTTCTCGACCCCACCCGTTGTGCGTTCGACCGACCACCGGGCGCACAACGGGTTTTCCCGTGCCCGCGTCAGCCGGGGAGTTCGCGGATCTCCATCTCCAGGACGTCGATCTCGTCGTTCACGGCCTCGTCCAGGAGGTCGTCCAGCAGGGCACCGCAATCGGTGTGGACGACCCCGAACGTGGGCACCCGCTCCCACCAGACGGCCGGGTTGTTCCAGAACGAGCCCGACCCCTGGTCCACGCCTTCGAGGCAGCGCAACCGGGGATGGTCCTCGGGCAGGAGGCGGACGTACTCGATGAACCGCGACAGGGCGGCCGGATCGCTCACCGGGACCACGCCGTAGCCGCGCAGGCAGTCCTCGAGTTCGGCGAGGAACTCCGCTTTGAACGTCACGGCACACCTCGATCCGTTCGCTCCGCCGCGAACGCCGCGCCACCGCGGCCCCACCACGGTACCTCCGCCGGGGCCGCGCGAAGCTCCTGCTAACGGGCGGTTGTCCGCCTCCGGTCGACGCCCGTCCGCCCTACCGTCCTCAGTGGACGGGGTGGCTCACTTCTCGGCCGTCAGCCTCGCCACGAAGCTGAACCGGTCGCCCCGGTAGAGCGACCGAACGCGTTCGATGGGGTCGCCCGCGGTGTCGTAGGAGACGCGGTGCAGCAGCAGCATCGGCAGAGCGGGGTTGTTGCCGACGAGCAGGGCCTCGCGCGGTGTCGCCAGCACCGTCTCCAGGCGCTCCTCCGCCTCGTCGAACACGACGCCGAAGCGGTCCGTCAGGCACGAGTAGAGCGAGGTCGTCGCGTCGAACACGTCCAGCAGGTCGGGGAACCGGGCGACCGACAGGTAGGTCGACTCCAGACCGATCCGCTCCTCGTCGGCCAGCAGCACCCGCTCCAGGTGCACGACCGGGGCCCCGACGTCGAGCCTGAGGTCGGTGGACAGCACCTCGTCCGCGGGCAGGAGTTCGCACGTGATCACGTTGCGGGCGGGTTGGACGCCCTGGCGCAGCATTCCCTCGGTGTAGCTGACCAGCGACAACGGTTGCACTAGCTTGGGCGGGGCCACGAAGGTCCCGCTGCCTTGGCGACGTTGCAACTTGCCCTCCAGGACCAGTTCACCGACCGCCTGCCTGAGGGTCACCCGCGACACGGAGAAGCGTTCGGCCAGCTCGCGCTCGGACGGCAGCGCGGCGCCGACTCCGAGTGCGTCGACCAACCAGAGCAGTTCGGTCTTCACGGCGTAGTAGCGGGGGATCCGGCCGTGCTCGGGGATACCGGCACGAACCGGGCCGTCCGCCCGGTGAGGGGGGACGCGATGCGTAGCAGTCACGACCAGTTAGCTTACGTCGCGCACAGTACGCAGACGAGTGAAACCGGAGTGTGGACCGTCTCAGGAAGCCACCGTCGGCGGGTCCGGGATCACGTAGCCCGACGGGCCGACGTTGCGTTCGATGATCTTCCTCCACTCCCCGGAGTCGATCATCTTCCGGACCGCGTCCGCCACCTTCCCCCTCCCCTCGGCGTCGCCCTTGCGGATCCCGATGCCGTACTCCTCCTTGCTGAACGGCTTGCCGACCACCCGCAACAGCTCCGGGTTCTGGGCCGCGTAGCCCGCGAGGATCACGTCGTCGGTGGTCATCGCGTCCGCGTTGTCCGCCAGCACGGCGGTCACGCAGTCGCTGAACTTCGGGTACTCGACGAGTTTCACGTTCTGCGCGAACTCGGTCTTCACATACTCGGCCGATGTAGTTCCTTGAACCGAGCACAACCTCAGGCTGGCGTCGTTGTTCAGCGATTCCGGACCGCTGATCCTGCTTTCGTCCATTCGGACCAGCAGATCCTGCCCCGCGACGAAGTACGGACCCACGAAGTCGATGACCTCCTTCCTCTTCGCCGTGATCGAGTAAGTGGAGAGGACCAGATCGACCTGCCCGGAGGTCAGCAACTTCTCGCGATTCGCGGGCTGCGCCTCCTGCCACGATATTTTCGACTCGGGAACGCCCAACTCGTTCGCGACGTAGCGCGCCACGTCCACGTCAATGCCCCGGAACGTGCCGTCCAACCTGCGCACACCCAGTCCTGGCTGGTCGAACGAGACACCGATGATCAAATCGCCCTTGCCTGCGACCGAGGTGCCGTCGCTGGAGGAGCAGGCGCTGGCGAACAGCACCGCCGAACAGGCCGCGACCAGGCGCGACAACAAGACCGGCACCATTCTTCCCCTCTACGGACCCGCTGAAGCAGATACCCTGCGTCACATGTCCGGTAATCGGACACGGGCGGCGTCAATGGCACGCCGCGCTGGGCGGAATCTAGGCGGAGAAATGGCCGGAGTCCAGGGCTGAAAGCCGAGATCGACTTCGGTATCGGTCCAGCAGAACCAATCCCCAACAAGTGGGACGGGTGCTTCAACAACGTAACGCGATTATCTTTGGACGCCCGGTGACCGCAATCGTCGGGGCCCGCTGTCGTGCCGCGAGGGAGGCGGACCGACGGTCATCCGGGCGCTGCTGACGAACGCGCCCGCGGCCGAGGCGAGCACCGGTTCCAGCGCGAGCGACCGCACCTCCGGCAGGTCCTCGGCCAGTGCGGCCAACCGGAGCACCAGGTCCTCCAGCGCGCCGAGGTCCGCGGGGACGTCGCCCCGGTAGCCCGCGAGCAGCGGCGCCGCCTTCGGCGCGCGGACCAGCGCCGCGGCGTCGGTGTCGGTCAGCGGGACCGCCCGGTACGCGCGGTCCCCCAGCAGGTCGCTGACCAGCCCGGACAGCCCGAACGACAGCAGCGTGCCGAACGACGGGTCGTCCTGGAGGCCGAACGTGCAGGAGATGCCCTTGGGCGCCATGCGCTGCACGTACGCGCCCGACTCCCCCGCCACCTCGGTGAGCGCCGCGTACGCCGCCCGGACCGCTTCCTCGCCGCCGAGGTCGAGCCGCACGCCGACCAGGTCGTAGCGGTGCCGCAGCCGGTCGTCGGTCGCCTTCATCGCCACCGGGTAGCCGAGTTCCGCCGCGGCGGCCACCGCCTGCTCGGCCGACGCCACGACCCGGAACGGCACCACGTCGATGCCGTAGCAGGCGAGCAGGCGCACGGCGCTCTCGTCGTCGACCTGCTCCACCCCCTCGGCGAGCAGGGCCGTGACCAGCGCGGAGGCCGCGTCGGTGTCGATGCCCTCCGGGCGGGTGAACGTGCCCTGGGGCGCCGAGCGCCACCGCGCGTACCGCGTGGCGCGGGACAGGGCGAGCACCGCCCGTTCCGGGCTCGGGTAGGACGGCACCGACCCCCGGCCGGGCGCGCCGCCCGGACCGGGAACGGCCAGCTCGTCCGGCACGCCCTCGACCGCGAGGAACGTCGACACGATCGGCTTGGCGCTGCCGGTCTCCGCCACGACCTCGCGCAGCGCGCGGGCGTACGCCGTGCCGGGCACCGCGAGCGGCGGCACGAACACGACCACCAGCGCGTCGGTGTCCGGGCTCAGCAGCGACTCGCGGACGGCGGCGGCGAAGTCCTCGGGGCCGCTCTGCGGGCCGATGTCGACCGGGGCGCCCGCCAGTTCCAGGCCCTGCGCCAGGGCGGTGTCCGCGGCGAGCAGGCCGATCGCCGTCGAGTTGCCGACCACGCCGACCCGGTGGCCCGCGGGCAGCGGCTGGTGGGCCAGCAGCAGGGCGGTGTCGAAGAGCTGGGCCAGCGACTCGACCCGGATGACGCCCGCCTGCTCGAACAGCGCCTGCACGCTCGCCTCGTCCATCCGGACGGTGGTCGCGGCCAGCGCGGGCGTCACGGCGTGCCTGCCGGACTTCACCGCGACGACGGGTTTGGTGCGGCCGAGCCGCCGGGCGAGGCGGGCGAACTTGCGCGGGTTGCCGAACGACTCCAGGTAGAGCAGGACGACGTCGGTCGCCGGGTCGGTCTCCCAGTACTGGAGCAGGTCGTTGCCGGACACGTCCGCCCGGTTGCCCGCCGAGACGAACGTCGACAGGCCGAGCCCGCGCTCGGCGGCGTCCGCCAGGATCGCCGTGCCCAGCGCGCCGGACTGGCAGAAGAAGCCCGTGCGACCGCGCGCGGGCAGCCGCGGCGCGAGCGTGGCGTTGAGCCGGACCTTCGGGTCGGTGTTGAGCACGCCGAGCGCGTTCGGACCGACCACCCGCATCCCGTGCGAACGCGCCTCGGCCGCCAGCCGCAGCTCCGCGCTGCGCCCGTCCGGCCCGGTCTCGCCGAAGCCCGACGACACCACCAGCAGCGCCTTGACGCCCTTGGCCAGGCAGGCGTCCATGACCTCGTCGACGCCCGCGGCGGGCACCGCGACCACGGCGAGGTCCACGTCGTCGGGGATGTCCAGCACCGAGGCGTAGGCCCGCACGCCGCGCACCGACCGGTGCTCGGCGTTCACCGGGTAGACCGGGCCGGTGAAGTCGGCCGACAGCAGGTTCGACAGCACCGCGTTGCCGATCTTCGTCGGGTCCGTGGACGCGCCGATCACCGCCACCGACCTCGGGTGCAGCAGGTTGTGCACGCTGCGCGCCTCGGCCGCCTGCTCCCGCGACCGCGCCACCTCCACCGACTGCTCGGTCGGGTCGATCGCGAACTCCAGGTGCAGCGAGCCCTCCTCGAACTCCCGGCTCACCACGTACCCGGCGTCGCGGAACACCCGCACCATCTGGCCGTTCTCCGCCAGGACCTCGGCCACGAACCGGCTCAGCCCGCGCTCCCGCGCCGCGGCGGCCAGGTGCTCCAGCAGGATCGACCCCAGGCCGCGCTTCTGGTGGCCGTCCTCGACGACGAACGCGATCTCCGCCGAGTCACCCGAGTCCAGCCGGTCGAACCGGCCGACCGCCACGATGTCGTCGCCCAGCAGCGCCACCAGCGCCACCCGGTCGAGGTGGTCGACCGTGCTGAACCGCACCACGTCCCGGTGCGGCATCCGCGGGTAGGGGCCGAAGTAGCGGAAGTACCGCGTCCGCTCCGACAGCCTGCCGTGGAACGCCAGCAGCCGCTCGGCGTCGTCCGGCGTGATCGGCCGCAGGTGCACGGTGCCACCGTCGGACAGCACGACGTCGGCCTCCCAGTGCTCCGGGAAGTCGTACGGGTCGCCCTCGGCCATGTCCGCCACCGGTTCCTCTAGTCCTTGGGGTAAGTCCTGGCTCTCTGGTACCCGCATCGCACTACAGGCGGACACGCACCGCAGCGGGAGCGCTCAGTCCCTGCGGTCGTCGGGGTCCAGGCCGTGCAGCGGGAACACCGCGCGGCGGGTGTTGCGGATCGCCTGGTCCACCGGCGAGTCGGCGTCGCCGCTCCACGGTGTGTGGCCGGGGTCGGCGTCGTCGGTCATCGACGACGGCAGCGCCCGGTTCGGGGCCAGTCGCGACGCGTGCGACACCCAGCTCGCGGGCAGCGGCACGTTCGGGTCGAGGTCGCGGTCGAGGACCGTCGCCAGCAGGTGAGTCCACGAGCGCGGGACCACCCGCAGCAGCTCGTAGCCCCCGCCGCCGAGCGCCAGCCACCTGCCGTCCGCGTACGTCTCGGCGAGGTCCCGCAGGGCCCGGTAGATCGCCCGGTGCCCGTCGACCGACAGCGCCAGGTCCGCGAGCGGGTCCTCGCGGTGGCTGTCCACGCCGCACTGGGTCACCAGGACCTGCGGCCGGAACGCCCCGAGCAGGCCCGGCACGACCGCGTGGAACGCCCGCAGCCAGCTCCCGTCGCGGGTGCCCGGCGGCAGCGGCAGGTTCACCGCCGTGCCCTCCGCGCCCTTCCCGCCCAGTTCGGCGGGCCAGCCCGTGCCGGGCCACAGCGTCATCGGGTTCTGGTGCACCGAGATCGTCAGGACCCTCGGGTCGTCGTAGAACGCGGTCTGCACGCCGTCGCCGTGGTGCACGTCGACGTCGACGTAGGCGATCCGGTCGAAGCCGTTGTCGAGCAGCCACGAGATCGCCACCGCGCAGTCGTTGTACACGCAGAAGCCCGCCGCGTGGTCGCGCATGGCGTGGTGCAGCCCGCCCGCGATGCTCACCGCCCGGTCCGCCTCCCCCGACGCGATCCGCCGCGCCGCCTCCAGCGTCCCGCCGACGATCAACGCCGACGCCTCGTGCATCCGCTCGAACACCGGGTTGTCGCTGGTCCCGAGCCCGTGCCCGACGTCCCAAGCCGATGTCGGCGCCTCGCGCACCGCGGTGAGGTACGACTCGGTGTGCACGCGCTCGATGTCCGCGTCGGTAGCCGCCGTCGGCGAGACCAGCCCGACCCCGTCGAGCACGCCGAGCGCGGTCGCGAGCCGGATCGTCAGGTCGAGCCGGACCGGGTTGAGCGGATGCTCGCCCCCCAGGTCGTACCCGAGGAAGGACTGGTCCCAGACGACTGCGGCTGCCTTGCCCATGGGTGGAAACCTAACCCAAGGCAACGGTGCGGGTAGATCCGCGATCACAGGTTGACCGCCGGTCACGTGAACGGCGCGGACCACACTTACAGTCCTCCCGACGACACGGGCCCGCAACACCGCCATCGAGGATGGAACCGCGTCCGACGGAACGAGGTCAGAGCCCCCATGCACATGCGAAGAGTCACCGCGCTCACCGCCGTCCTCACGGTGGCCCTGACCCTCGGCCTCGCCGGGTGCGCCCAGAAGATCAACGGCACCGCGGTGGTCGCCGCGGGCGCGAACACGACCACCACCAAGCCCACCACGTCCTCCAAGGGCAAGCCCACGACCACCACCAAGGCGACCCCGACGAAGCCCACGTCGACGGACAAGCCCAGCGGCAAGATCAAGATCACCACGAAGAAGAAGACCGAGCCCAGCTGCGAGATCCTCTCCCCGGAGGAGGTCGCCACCGCGATCGGCTCCAAGCCCGCCACCGCACCGGGCTGCGTCCAGTCGACCTCGGACCCGCTGGTCGTGATCCTGCTGCTGATCACCCTCCCCGACTACGAGGGCACCGCCAGGGAGATCGAGGTCGCGGGCAACACCGCCTACGAGATCAAGGACGGCACCGACTGCTCCGTCATGGTCATGCTCACCGACGACCCGGACGAGATCACCCCGGCCCTGCTCGCCTCGGTGACCCCGCTCGACGAGGTCGACACCTGCGGCGTCGCCCTCAAGCTCGCCACGGCGGCGTTCAACAAGATCCCCAACGCGTGAGGTGAGACCCGGCGCGCGCCTGTCGGCGGGTGATGGGGATGTGCGCCGGGGGTGGTGGTCGAGACACCGGCGGAGGGTGCGGCTGGAGTCGGGGGTGGGAGCTGCGAAAGCGGCGACCGAGGCTCGGCGGAAACCACAGCAGCGCCCAGGGGCAGGGGCAGGATGGTCGGCCGGCAGGTGTTGTGGGGGCCAGGTGGGCCGGCTACCCGTCAGGAGTCAGCAAGGTAGACGGGCTGCTCATCGGGAGCAGGCCGGAACGGCAAACTGCCCATCGGGAACCAGCCGGAACGGCAAGCTGCCCGTCAGGAGCTGACCAACCAGTCTGTCCACCGCAGCCAGCCAACTGGGCAGGCCGCTCATCGGGAGTCGACCAGCTAGGCGGGTCATCGGGAGTCCACCGGGTAGGCGGGCTGCCCGGCAGGAGTCGGCCGAGCAGGCAGACCAGCCGGTCGGCGTCAGCCGGCTGAGCAGGCCCTCCGACAGGGAGTCGGCCAAGCAGGCAGACCAACCGGTCGGCGTCGACCGGTTGAACAAGCCCTCCGGCAGGAGTCGGTCGAACAGGCAGCTCGTCGGCAGCGACCGGGTAGGCAGGCTGATTGTCGGGAGCCGGCCGGATAGGCAGGTCGTCGGGAGTCGGCCACGCGGACAGGCTGTTCGTGGGCGGTCGGTGCGGGGCACTCGGTCCGGTGTGGAGGGGAACTCCGCACCTGCCGTGGTGCGGGGTCGGGTGTTGGCTCGCATGCGTTTGGGTGGGGTGGCCGGGTGGTCCGGTCGCGGGACAGGTGCTTGTGGCCACCCGTGGCGGTGGCCACAAGCACGTGATCCGGCTCTCCCCCGGTGTGGCTCAGCCCGGTTCGGGGCCGGTGGCTGCTGGGCGGTTCGGGTCGGCGGACCAGTTCGACCACGAGCCCGCGTACAGGGTGGCCGGCTTGTCCTTGCTGGTCAGGCCTGCCACCTCCAGGGCCAGGACGACCGAGGACGCGGTGACGCCGGAGCCGCAGTAGGCGCCGATCGGCGCGTCGGTGGTCACACCCAGTGCGCGGAAGCGGTCGGCCAGGGCCGTGGGGGCCAGCCAGCGGCCGGTGGCGTCCACGTGTTCGGAGGACGGGGCGTTGAGCGCGCCCGGCACGTGGCCCGGCCTGGGGTCCACGGGTTCGGTTTCGCCCCGGTAGCGGGCGCCCGCCCTGGCGTCGAGGAGGACGCCGGCGCGGGCCAGCTCGGCGGCGCCGTCGGCGTCGGTGACCGGCATGGCACCGGGGCGAACCCGCACGTCACCCGGCTCGGGAGCGGGTGCTTCCGCGGTGACGGGCCTCTCCTCGGCGGTCCAGGCGGCGAAGCCGCCGTCGAGCACGGCGACCTCCTCGTGGCCTGCCCAGCGCAGCAGCCACCAGACGCGGGCGGCGACCGAGCCGTCACCGCCGTCGTAGGCGACCACCGGGTGGCCCTCCCGGACGCCCGCGGCGCGCAGGACGCGCTCCAGAGCGGCCGGTTCCGGGAGCGGATGCCTGCCCCCCTGGCCGGGTGGCGCGGACAGTTCCGTGTCCAGGTCCGCATATGCCGCACCGGGAATGTGCGCGACCTCGTAGTCTAGACGTCCGGGTGGTCCACCGAGTCGCCAGCGAACATCGAGAACGACGGGTGGACGGTCACCGTTCAGTGCCGCGGCGAGGGCTTCGGTGCTGATCAAAGGATGCACGAGACCCATCCTGCACCGCCCCGCATCGGACTCCGGCACCACACGCGGCCTGTGGTGACCTCGGGTGCGACTAGCATTGACGACATACGAAGGGGAGCGGGCGTGAACGACCTCATCGACACCACGGAGATGTACCTCCGGACCATCTACGAGCTCGAAGAAGAGGGTGTGGTGCCCCTGCGGGCGCGCATCGCCGAGCGCCTCGGGCAGAGCGGTCCGACCGTGAGCCAGACCGTCGGCCGCATGGAGCGCGACGGGCTCGTCATCGTCGCGGGCGACCGGCACCTCGAACTCACCGACCAGGGCCGCAACCTGGCCATCGCGGTCATGCGCAAGCACCGGCTCGCGGAGCGCCTCCTCGTCGACATCATCGGCCTGGAGTGGGAGCACGTCCACAGCGAGGCCTGCCGCTGGGAGCACGTGATGAGCGAGGCGGTCGAGCGCAAGCTCATCAAGCTGCTCGGCAACCCCACGACCTCGCCCTACGGCAACCCGATCCCCGGTCTGGACAAGCTGGGCGACGGCGAGCCCGCCCCGGCCGTCGAGGCCGACCTGATCCGCATCGACGAGGTGGCCCGCCGCGGTGGCGGCAAGGTCGAGGTGCGGCGGATCGCCGAGCACATCCAGCTCGACCCCGACCTGATGGCCGAGCTGAAGGAAGCGGGCGTCATCCCCGGCGGCACCGTCGAGGTCGAGGGGCTCGCGGGCGCCAAGGTGATCAAGGTCCGCGGCAACGGCAGCAGCGCCACGCTGGACCCGTCCGTCGCCCACGCCGTCATGGTGCAGGCACGGTGACGACAGCGGACCGAGCCGCCGCAGCGTTCCAGCAGGTGTACGACCGGGCGCCCACGGGCATCTGGTCCGCACCCGGCCGGGTGAACCTGATCGGCGAGCACACGGACTACAACGACGGCTTCGTCCTGCCGTTCGCCCTGCCCTACCGGATCGCCGTGGCCGCGGCTCCGCGCGAGGACGGCGTGCTGGCGGTCGGCACGCTCGGCGTGGACGGCAACGTCCAGCACGCCGACCCGTTCCCGATCGCCGACCTGGAACCCGGCGTCGTGCCGGGCTGGGCCGCCTACCCCTCGGGGGTGGCGTGGGTGCTGCGGTCGCAGGGCATCACCGGCGGCGCGGACCTGATGGTCGCGGGTGACGTGCCCGCGGGCGCGGGCCTGTCCTCGTCGCACGCGCTCGAGTGCGCGGTCGCGCTGGCGCTCCTCGGGCTGGCGGGCCTCTCGCCCGACGGCGACGAGGCGTCCTCGCCGACCCGCCAGGAGATCGCCCGCTGGGTGCAGCGCTCCGAGAACGACTTCGTCGGCGCGCCCACCGGGCTGCTCGACCAGACGGCGTCGCTGTGCTGCGTCGAGGCGCACGCGCTGTTCCTCGACGTCCGCTCCGGCAAGTCCGAGCAGGTGCACTTCGACGCGGCCGCCGCCGGGCTCGAGGTGCTGGTGGTCGACACCCGTGCGAGCCACTCGCACACCGACGGCGGCTACGGCGCGCGCCGCGCGGGCTGCGAGCGGGCGGCCGAGATCCTCGGCGTGCCCGCGCTGCGCGACGTGGAGGTCACCGAGCTGACCGAGACGCTCGCCCGCCTCCCGGAGGACCTCCGACCGCTCGTGCGGCACGTGGTGACCGAGAACGACCGGGTTCTCCAGACGGTGGACCTGTTGCACGCCAACAGGTTGGGCGACATCGGCCCGCTGCTGAGCGCGTCGCACGCCAGCCTGCGGGACGACTACCGGGTCTCGTGCCTGGAACTCGACGTCGCCGTCGACGCGGCGATGGCCGCGGGTGCCCTCGGCGCGCGGATGGTCGGTGGCGGCTTCGGCGGCTCGGCCATCGCCCTGGTGCCGGTCGGCCTGCACTCCGACGTGGAGAAGTCCGTCTTCGCCGCCTTCGCCGAGCGCTCCCTGCCCAAGCCGAGGCTGTTCACGGCCGTGCCCTCCAAGGGCGCGGGCCAGGACCGCTGATCTTCCTCCCCCTCCGGACGAACGAAAGAGAGAACCACGGTGAAGCTGCTCGTGACGGGCGGTGCTGGGTACGTCGGCAGCGTGAACGCGGCTCGGCTGATCGAGTCGGGCCACGAGGTGGTCGTGCTCGACGACCTGTCCACGGGGCACGCCGACGCGGTTCCCGAGGGCGCCCGGTTCGTGCAGGGCGACATCAACGACGTCATCGGCACGGTGCTGGCGGAGGGCTTCGACGGCGTGCTGCACTTCGCGGCCAAGTCGCTGGTCGGCGAATCCATGGTGGACCCCGCCAAGTACTGGCAGGGCAACGTCGTCACCTCGCTGCGGCTGCTGGACGCCATGCGCGAGCACGGCACCCCGCGACTGGTGTTCTCCTCGACCGCCGCCACCTACGGCGAGCCGGAGGAGGTCCCGATCTCCGAGACGGCGCCGACCCGCCCGACCAACACCTACGGCGCGTCGAAGCTGACGATCGACCACGCCATCACCTCCTACGCCGCCGCTCACGGCCTGGCCGCGGTGAGCCTGCGGTACTTCAACGTGGCGGGCGCGCACGGTTCGGTCGGCGAGCGGCACGCGGTCGAGACGCACCTCATCCCGCTGGTGCTCCAGGTCGCGCTCGGTCAGCGCGAGCAGATCCAGATCTTCGGCGAGGACTGGCCGACCGAGGACGGCACGTGCGTGCGCGACTACATCCACGTCACCGACCTCGCCGACGCCCACCTGCTGGCGCTGGAGCACGCCGTCGCCGGTGAGCACCGGATCTACAACCTGGGCAACGGCACCGGTTTCTCGGTGAAGCAGGTCATCGACACCTGCCGCGAGGTCACCGGCCACGCCATCCCCGCCGCCATCGCGCCGCGCCGCGCGGGCGACCCCGCCGTGCTGGTCGCGTCCAGCGAGCGGGCCCGGACCGAACTCGGGTGGAAGCCCGAGCGCGCCGACCTGACCGGAATCGTGCGCGATGCCTGGGAATTCACCCGGTCCCGTCAGGAGGCATGAGCCCGGATGACAGACAGTGCCCGTTCGGCGACGGCCGCGGACTTCGCGGATCTCGCCGCCTTCAACGCCCTGCCCCGAGTCGGTTCGCCCGCGCTCTCGCCCGACGGCACCCGCTTGGTGGTCGTCGTGTCCGAGCTCGCGCCGGACGGCAAGAAGTGGCAGGGCGCGCTCTGGGAGATCGACCCCGAGGGCACCCGGCAGCCGCGACGGCTGACCAACGCCGCGAAGGGCGAGTCCAGCCCCGAGTTCACGCCGGACGGGTCTGTCCTGTTCCTGTCCAGCCGCCCCGACGCCCAGTCCGACGACAAGGACAAGCAGGGCAAGGACAAGGCGGCCCTGTGGCTGCTGCCGCCGACCGGTGAGGCCAGGGAGGTCTACCGCCCGGCGGGCGGGGTCGACGGCTTCACCGTCGCCACCGGCACCGGCCACCTGCTGCTGTCGGCGTCCGCGCACCCCACCGCCGCGTTCGGCGAGGAGGACGCCGCCAAGCGCAAGGCCCGCGACGACGCCGGGATCACCGCGATCCTGCACGAGGGCTACCCGATCCGGTACTGGGACGCCGACGTCGGCCCCGCCTACCGGCGCGCGCTCGCCACCGGCCCGGTCAGCGCCGACAGCGGGCGCGTCGAGACCGTCACCGATCTGGCCCCCGACGCCGGGAGCACGATCGAGGAGATCATCGCGATCAGCCCGGACGGCCGGTGGGCGATCTTCTCCGAGCAGGTCCCCGTCAGCCCCGCGTACGGCGCCCGCTACAACCTGCGGCTGGCCGCGACCGACGGCAGCTCCAGCCGCGTGCTGGCCGACGAGCCCGACCACTCGTTCAGCAGCGCTGCCTTCACGCCCGACTCGACGGCGGTGATCGCCGTCCGCGTCGTCGACTCGACCGCGGACAGCCCCTGGTACGGCACGCTGGTGCGGATCGACGTGGAGTCCGGTGACATCACCGACCTCACGCCGGACTTCACCGAGGAGCCCGCCTCCCCCGTCGTCAGCCCCACCGGCGACGCCGTGTACTTCACCAGCAGCGACCACGGCCACCAGCCCGTGTGGCGGCTCGACCTGGCGTCGGGCGCGATCACCCGGCTCACCGCGCGCGGCGGCTACACCGACGTCATCGTCAGCCACGACGGCACGACCCTGTACGCCATGGGCGGCACCGTCGACCACCCGTCGACCCCGGTGCGCCTCGACGCCACCGCCGTCGACCAGGAGCCGGTGCGACTGCTGTCGCCCGGCCGGGTCGACTCGGTGCCCGGCACGCTCACCGAGATCGAGACCACGGTCGCCGACGGCCGCACGGTGCGCGCCTGGCTGGTGCTCCCCGAGGGCGCCTCGGTCGACCGGCCCGCGCCCCTGCTGCTGTGGGTGCACGGCGGCCCGGTGATGAGCTGGAACAACTGGAGCTGGCGCTGGAACCCGTGGCTGATGGCGGCGCGCGGCTACGCGGTCCTCCTGCCCGATCCGGCCCTGTCCACCGGCTACGGGCACGAGTTCGTCAAGGCGGGCTGGGGCCGCTGGGGCGCGGAGCCCTACACCGACCTGATGGCGATCACGGACGTCGCCGAGCGCCGCGACGACGTCGACGACAGCCGCACCGCCGTGATGGGCGGCTCGTTCGGCGGCTACATGGCCAACTGGATCGCCACGCAGACCACGAGGTTCCGCGCGATCGTCACGCACGCGTCGCTGTGGCACCTGGACGCGTTCACCGGCAGCACGGACGGCGCGTACTACTGGATCCGCGAGATGGGCGACCCGCTCACGCAGCCCGACCGCGTGAAGGCCAACTCGCCGCACCTGTACGTCGCGAACATCGAGACGCCGATGCTGGTGATCCACGGCGACAAGGACTACCGGGTCCCGATCGGCGAGGGCCAGCGGCTGTACTTCGACCTGCTGCGGCACGGGGTCAACGCCAAGTTCCTGTACTACCCGACCGAGAACCATTGGATCCTCACTCCCGGCAACAGCCGGATCTGGTACGAGACGATCTTCGCGTTCCTGGGTGAGCACGTGCTCGCCGAGGAGTGGGAGCGGCCCGAGCTGCTCTGAGTCGCGCTGGACACCGCTGGGGTCGGACCGGGGACGGGGCCGACCCCAGCGGCGTTTCGGCGGTGACAGGGGAAGGTCGACCGCCGGTCTGGGGGCCACCTCGCTCTGGGTGGCGGGCTGGTGGGTCGGAGCGGCACGGGCAGCGCGCCACGCGGGTGGGACGTGCGGATCCGCGGGCGGTCGTGTGCGGGCGAAACGCACGAACGCCTGCCGGCACGGGTGGACAGGGCCCGACGGTCGGGTCCGCCGACGCTCGGAGCCTGGGTTCACCGGCGGTCAGGCGCCTCTGGCGTGGCCGGCGACGAGTCGTGCCCGCGGCGCTGCCGGGCGCCGTCGGAGGGCTCCGCGCCAGGTGGTGAGCCAACCTCGGAGGCCGCGGCGCGGGACGGGGGCCAGGCGGTGGCGGCCCGCGGGTTTCAGGTGGGTCAGGGCCACCGCGGGCCGTCCGGGGTCCAGTCCGGTGTCGAGGACGCCATCGCTATGCGGGCCAACTGCTCCGGCGGGAGGGCGTGGTCCAGGGAGGAGCGGACCAGGGACGCCAGGCGGTGGCCGGGACAGGCTTCCTCCGCGCGGTCGAGCGCCACGGAGGCCATCGCGCCATCGCCGCGCAGGTAGGCGGAGAACGCGAGCAGGGTGGCGGCCTGGGCCCGCTCGGGAGCCGGGGTGGCCCTGGTGAGTTCGGTCCACAGGCGTTCGGCGGCCCTCGCGTGGGGCCCCGTGGCGAAGACCAGCGCCATGTCGCGGACCCACAGGTCGGACAGCGCCATGGTCAGGGCCACCACGTCGTCGTCCGACATCCGCGTGGTGCGCCGGTAGGCGTCGGTCACCGCTCGGGTGATCAGGAGCAGGCCCTGACGCGCGGCCTGCTCGCGGTCCTGCTCCCGCTCGGCCCGCACGGTCGCCTCGTCCAGGAGCGCTTCGCGCCTGGCCAGCGATTCGGGGTCGTCGGGGGTCAGGACGGCGGCCAGTTCGGTGCGGCTGGCGAACGTGATCATGCCCGCGGCGGCGCAGGCCGCGGCGATCTCGCTGCCCGCCGGGTCGGGGACCGTGCCGGCGCGGTCCGGGGCTCCGTACTCGATCCACCGGTCGCCCTCGCTGGTGCCGGAGGCCCAGACGGCTCCCGCCAGGGGGATGTCGGCGGTCGCCAGCGCGGACTCCAGGCAGTCGACCAGGCCCTGGTGCGGCAGCGACGACGGCGGGTCCGGTGTGCCCCCGCCCACGACGACCAGGACCACGGAACCCGCCTCGCAGCGGATGGGTGTCAGGAGCTGGTTCGCCAGTGCGCGACGATGTCGGGGCGGGGGCAGGTCCACTCGGAGGCTCATGACGACCCTGGACGTCCGGTCGTCACCCAGGACCAGCACGACCAGCGAGTCGACCGGGTGGAAGGCGAGCAGGTGCGGGACGGCGGCGACCAGGTCGGCTGGACCGTGCACCAGGACTTCGGGAGCCTGCGGTGGAGTTCTCATGCTTCGACGATGGCCCCGTGAGCGACCGGGAGGAAGCGGGGACATCTCCACTGTGGACAACCGAGCGACCTGTGGACGACTCGCGGCCGTCGGAGCGTTCTTGTCGGTGGCGTGGTCTACCCTGCCGCCGCCCGAGACCGGCAACGGGGTGGAGCCCCGGACGAGGAGCCCCACCCCCGGTGGATCAGCCGATCGCTCGCCGCAGGGCGGACTTGCCGCCCACGACGGGCAGGTCCAGCGTCGTGCGACCGAGGTCGACCGACAGGCTCACGCCCGGCCGCGGGCGCAGCGTGTAGTCGTGGTCGCTGGACAGCACCACGAACTCCACGGTGTGGCCCGCGGCGAACACGTAGTCCTTCGGCTCGAACTCCACCTCGACCTGGTACCGCTTGCCGGGCTTGACCGCCTCGGTCCGGCTGGGCTTGGACCGGTTCTGCGGGTCGGTCCACCCACGGGTGACGATCTTGCTCGTGCCGTCCGGGAACCGGTCGACCAGCAGCGCCGTCACGTTGGCCGCGGGCTTGTCGAACGAGATGCCCAGGTCGACCGACGGCGTGCCGGACAGGCGCAGCGACGTGGCCAGCGCCGGGGTCGCGTACGACAGGCGGTTCTCCGACGCCGGGGCGTCGACCAGGGTCTCGGCCAGGACCGCCGAGTTGTCGCTCAGGGTCTCCACCACGGACCGGCCGGACGACCTCGCCGACAGACCGCCCTTCGCGGCACCACCGGCGGTCGGGCGCAGGGACACGTCCGACGTGCCGGGCGCGGGCCAGTCGGCCTCGTCGGTCCAGGTCGTCCTGTCCTCGCGCTGGATCGTCGCCTTCGGCTCGCGCTGCACGCCGTTGTCGACGCCGTAGAGGTAGTGGCTGAACCAGCGGTTCAGCGTGCGCCGCCACTCGACGGACCGCAGCGTGTCGGGGTCGGTGTGGCCGGACTGGTGCCACCAGATCTTGTGCTCGACACCGTTGCGCCGCAACGCCTCGTACCACTGGACGACGTGCTTGCCCTTGACGTTCCAGTCGTTCAGGCCGTGCACGGCGAGCACCGCGGCACGCACCCTGTCCGCGTCCTTGACGTAGTTCCGCTCGTCCCAGAACGCGCTGTAGTCGCCGGTGACCCGGTCCTGCCTCGCGGCGATCTCGGCGATGACCGGCTTGCAGATCTCCCGGTCGGCGCGGGTGTAGACGTACTCGGCGAGCACGTCGAGGTCCTCGCCCTGGAACGTGCCGGGCGCGACTACCGCGCCGTCGGCGCGGTAGTAGTCGTACCAGCTGGAGATGGCGGCGATCGGGACGATGGCCTCCAGGCCCCGCACGCCGGTCGCGGCGACCGCGTTGGGCAGGGTCCCGTTGTAGGACACGCCCATCATCGCGGTCTTGCCGGTGGTCCACGCGGCCTTCACCGGCGCGCTCGTCGTCGCGTCACGGGCGAACGCCCTGCCGTTGAGCCAGTCGACCACGGACTTGGAGCCGATGGTCTCGTTGCGGCCACCGGAGGTCGGGCAGCCGGTGGACTTGCCGGTGCCGAGCGACTCCGCGTACACCACGGCGAAGCCGCGGGCGATGAAGTACGCCTCGTAGCGGCCGGAGGTGATCGGGCCGGGGTTCGGCCCCACGGCGGCGGCGACGCGCTCGTCGGCCTGCGCCGACAGCTTCTTGCCGTCGCGCCGGTCGTAGCGCCCCTTGCCGTCCGGCACGTACAGCTCGACGTCGACGTTGTGGTTGGCCACGTCGTTGCCGCCGGAGAAGTACGGGCTGTTCATGTACACGACGGGCACCTTGAGGCCTCGCGTGGTCGCGGTCGGCCGGACGACCTCGGTGTACACCTCGTCGGCCTTGCCGTCGCGGTCGCTGTCGACCGGCGCGCGGACGTACAGGCTCTCGCGCACCACGTCCTTCGGGTCGAAGACCGGTTGCGCCTCGCCGTCGACGAACACCGGGCCTTCCGGCGCGGCGCCGGCGACGACCGGTGCGAGCGTCAGCGGCAGCGACACCAGCGCGGCCACCAAGGCGACTCTTCGAGCAGCCCTCACGAGGACCCCCATCACGAACTCCGAGCGGAACTGGCGGACACCGCACCTTTCCCGCTGTCCGCGAGACCTGTCAAGACCCGTCCGTCCACTGTGGACGCAAGACGCAGACCCGACGATCGGATGGTTGACCAGCGCCGATCGGTGTGCGTCAGAGAAGGCGGGCGACCTCGTACGCCACCGGCGAGCCCGCCGCCGACCACGGGGGTGCGCGGGCGCACCGCCACGTGGAGGGCGTGTCGCGGCACGCCTGAGCCGTCGAAGACGGTGAAGTCCCCCGAAGCGGAGTACAAAGGGCCGCATGAGGCTGGTGATCCTGGGTGGCGGCGGGTTCCGCGTTCCGCTCGTCCACCGCGCGCTGCTGGCGGACCGCACGCCGGGGCGCGTGACCGAGCTGGTGCTGCACGACGTGGACCGCGCGCGGCTCGACGCGGTCGGGACGGTGCTGGCCGAACGCGCGGAGGGCGTGCCGGACGCGCCGACCGTCACCGCGACGACCGACCTCGACGAGGCCCTGCGGGGCGCGGACTTCGTGTTCTCCGCCATCCGGGTCGGGGGTCTCGCGGGCCGGGCGGCGGACGAGGGCGTGGCGCGGGCCGAAGGCGTGCTGGGGCAGGAGACCGTGGGCGCGGGCGGCATCGCCTACGCGCTGCGGACCGTCCCGGTGGCCGTGGACATCGCCCGCCGGGTCGCCGCGCTCGCGCCGGAGGCGTGGGTCATCAACTTCACCAACCCCGCGGGCGTGGTCACCGAGGCGATGTCGCGGCACCTGGGCGAGCGGGTGATCGGCATCTGCGACTCCCCCGTCGGCCTCGCTCGCCGGACCGCCCGCGCGCTGGACGTGGACCTCGACGCGGCGCGGCCCGACTACGTCGGCCTCAACCACCTCGGCTGGCTGCGGGGCCTGCACGTCGACGGCGAGGACCTGCTGCCCCGACTGCTGGCCGACACCGGCAGGCTGGAGTCGTTCGAGGAGGGCAGGCTGTTCGGCGCCGACTGGCTGCGGACGCTGGGCGCGATCCCGAACGAGTACCTGCACTACTACTACTTCACCAGGGAGGCCGTCGCGTCCGGCGCCTCGCGCGGCGCCTTCCTCCTGGAGCAGCAGCGGAAGTTCTACGACGACCCGAGCTTCGCGAGCTGGGACCGCACCCGGCTGGAGCGCGAGGCCACCTACATGGCCGAGACGCGCGAGGACGAGCGCGACTCCGGCGACCTCGACGGCGGGGGCTACGAGCAGGTCGCGCTGGCCCTGGTGCACGCCATCGCGAACGACCGGCGCACGACGCTGATCCTCAACGTCCCCAACGGTTCCACGCTCTCCGTCCTGGACGAGCGGGCGATCGTCGAGGTGCCGAGCGCGGTCGACGCCACCGGCGCGCGCCCGCTCGCCGTGAGCCCCCTCGACGACCACGCGGCGGCCCTGGTCACCAGCGTCAAGGCGGTCGACCGCGCCATCCTCGACGCGGCGGCCGGTGGCGCGCGCGCCGACGCGATCAAGGCCTTCGCCCTGCACCCGCTGGTCGACTCCGTCGGTGTCGCGCGCAGGCTCCTGGACGGCTACCGCGCGCACCACCCGGAACTGGCCTACCTGAGCTGAAGCCGCCCGAGGGAGTCGGCGCGCCGGGTGGTCTCCGGCAGCCGGAAGTCCGTGCACAGCCGCAGGACCTCCGCGCACGCCCGGTCCAGGTCCAGCCTGTGCCCCACGGACACGAACACCGGTTTCACGCCCGCGCGCGTGCGCAGGGCGCGGCCGACGACCTCGTCCTCCAGCAGCAGGTCCGCGGCCGAGCCGCGCTCGTCGTCCGGCATCGCGAACGGGCCCATCGGCGTCTTCGCCACGCCGACGCTCGGCAGGTCGGTCACGACGCCGAGGTGGCAGGCGAGCCCGAATCGACGCGGGTGGGCGAGCCCCTGCCCGTCGCACACCAGCAGGTCCGGCGCGATCGAGAGCGCGTCGAGCGCGGTGAGCAGCGACGGCAGCTCGCGGAACGCGAAGAGCCCCGGCACGTACGGGAAGTCGGTGGTGCCGAGCACCACGACCTCGTCCAGCGTCTCCAGCGTCTCGGCGTCCAGCACGACGACGGCCGCGGCGAGCCGCTCGTCGTCGGCGTACCCGACGTCCAGGCCCGCGACGGTCCGGATCTCCAGGTCCGGGTCCGCCGTGGTGCGCACGAGCGGGCGGAGCCTCTCCTGGAGCGCTATCGCGTCCTCGGGGGTGCGGGGCCAGTCCTGTTCCACCGGGCTCAGTGATCCACTTCGTTGTGGTGGGCGGCGAGGAGGTCGTCGCCGAAGTCGCCGGAGTGCCTGCGCCACACCGAGTGCACGTGGTTCGCCCCGCCCTGGGTGTTGTCGTACTCCAGCAGCAGGTCGGGCGCCTGGATCCGGTAGTAGTGGCCTTCGCCCGGCCGGGACGAGCCCTCCCACGCGAAGTGCACGCGGTCGAGGTCGAGCCGGTCGAACTCGGCGGTGGCGAGGTCGGGCCGCAGCCGGTCGAGGTAGTAGCGGACGAGCCCGGCGAGCAGGTCGCGCGCCTCGCCGTCCAGGCTGCTCATCGTGACGCCGACCGGTTCGAGGACGCCGCCGAGCCGGGGCGCGTTGCGGGTCCGCAGGTCGTCCGGCGCGTGGTCGGAGACGACGGCGGTCAGGCGGTGCCGAGCACCCATCCGGTCGAGCAGCAGCCGGGGCAGGTCCTCCTCCAGCGCCAGCGGGCGCACGACCGTGAGCCCGCCGTAGGTCGTGTGCGCGGGGTTGACGCCCAGGAAGAACGGGGTCGCGGACACCCGGCCGTCGACGACGGCGACGTTGACGGAGATGTGGTGACCCTCGAACCGCCAGCCCCACGGGTCGTCGCCGGGGGTGCCGAAGAGGACCACCGAGTAGTCACCCTGGTGGCGGTCCCGGTCACCGCCCTCGCGGTGGTCGAGCACGTCCTCCAGGGCCATGACCGTGGCGACCTGCGCGTAGGCGTGCTCGCTGAGGACCGACGCGAGCAGGTGGTGCACGGCCTTGCGCTGCGGCCTGGCCAGGTCGCCGAGCACCACGCCCGCGCGCGGGCCGGGGACGTAGCTCCACCGGTGCCGGAGGTCGTCGTCGGTGACGGCCCGCAGGGCCGTCGCGCGCTGCCGCTCGTCCAGGGACCCGACGAGCGAGAGGGTGGCTTCGGTGAGAACGTCGCTCATGGTCCTCCGACTCTAACCGCAACCACCTGGTCGCCCGTCGAGCCGGAGGGTGCTGACCGTGCCGGGGCCCCCGGCGGCGCAGACCGGGCCGAACCGCCGGGGGTCCCGCCGATCAGCCCTGGGCGATGTAGGCCTGGAGCTGGTCGCGGCTGTCCTCGAGCTGGCTGATGTGGCTCTTCACCACGTCGCCGATGCTCACGATGCCGACGAGCCGACCGTCGTCCAGCACGGGGACGTGCCGGATCCGCCGTTCGGTCATCTGCACGGTCAGGCTGTCCACGGTGTCCTGCGGCGCGCAGGAGAACACCAGCTTGGTCATGATCTCCGAGACGGGGACGGTCAGCAGCTCCGCACCCCGTTCGTGCAACCTGCGGACGACGTCCCGCTCCGAGACGATCCCCGCGATGCCGTCCGGTCCGAGCACGACCATGGCACCCACGTTGTGCTCGGCCAGCCCGGCCAGCAGTTCACCCACCGGGGTTCTCGGTTCGACCGTCGCCACCGCCGAGCCCTTGGTCCGCAACACGTCAGCGATCTTCATGTGGCGCCTCCGATCCGCACGTGGCCGGTGACTAACCTCACCCAGGCTAGTTCGGATCGGGGCGGATGGGGAGGTCGAGACGCCCGATAGGACCACTGGGGCCGCCGATCCGGTTGCCCGGATCGGCGGCGCGGTCACTCAGCCGCCACTGCGGCGGTTGCTGAACGAGCGCTTCCCGACCACGTTGTTGTTGTGCATCTGACCGGGGATCTTGCTGTTCTGGGACGCCTTCTTCGCGCTGCCCCGCCGGTCGCGGCGGTTGGGCACGAACTCCGGCTCGGCTTCGGTCGTCGGCTCCTCGACGGCCTCGGCGGCGGTGTCGGCGTCGTTCTCGGGTGCCGGGGTCTTGGTCATGGTGCCTCCTGATGGTTCGATGGCCGTCCACCTGAGTGGTCGTCCGGGTCCCATCCTGCCGGACCGGGACAGCGATTTCCCGCCGTGGAAAAATGCGCGCGGTGAAGTTGCGGACACGGGTGGAGACGGCGGCGGCCGCGATCCTCGCCAAGCGGAAGTTCGTCTCGCCCGTGGACGTGTTCACGGCGCTCGGGTGGCTGCCCGACCGGCAGCTCGACCGGTGGCGGCGCGGACAGGTCGAGCACCTCGGCGTGGTGCTGGCCGTGACACCGGACAAGGCGCGGGAAGCCCTCGACGTGCTGCGGCGCTGGGCGGAGTCGCAGGGGCTGGCGGCGACCGAGGTCGAGTACCCGGCGGCGACGCTCGACCGGCGACCGCTCCGGTTCGGCGAACCCGAGGCCGCCTACCGGACGCACTGGATGGCGACGGGGCTGTCCGACACGCGGCGCAGGAGCCTGGTGGAGCGGCAGAACAAGGCGCCGGACCTGCTGGTGGACGTGGCCACCGCCGACTGGGAGTGCGCCGAGTGCCGTGGCACCGGCGACCTGCTGGTGAACGATCCGGCTGGACCTCTGTGCCTGACGTGCGCCGATCTGGACCACCTCGTGCTCCTCGGTGCGGGCGACGCGACGCTGACCCGGCGCGCGAAGAAGGCGAGCGGGCTGTCGGCGGTCGTGCAGCGGTACGACAGGTCGCGGAAACGCTTCCAGCGCAAGGGGATCCTCGTCGAGGAGGCCGCGCTGGAACAGGCCGAGGAATCGTGCCTCGCGGACGAGGACGTGCGGCTGCGCAGGCGGGAGCGCGACCGGGAGCGGCGCGCCGACTGGGACGTCGACTTCCAGGCGGCGCTGGCCGGGGAGATCCTGCGGCTGTTCCCCGGCTGCCCGGTCGACCGGGCCGAGGCGATCGCGCTGCACGCCGGGACGCGCGGCAGTGGACGGGTGGGGCGGTCCGCCGGTGGGCGGGCGCTGGACGAGCGGAAGACCACGCTGGCCGTGATCGCCTCGCTGCGGCACGAGGACACCGAGTACGACCGGATGCTGATGTCCGGTGTGGACAGAGCGGTGGCTCGGGAGCGGATTCGCGCTGACGTCGACCGGTTGTTGGAGGGGTGGAGGGGGAGCCGGTAGGTGCCGGCTCCCCCTGTCGGTGGCTCGTCGACCGCCCGGCTACCCGCGTCTGCGGACGGCGTACTGGCGCTGGGTGGCTACCGAGGCGGAGAAGGCGCGTGGCGGGAGCGGGGTCTTCCTGCCCTTCGCGCGGCGGTCTCGCCTGCTGGTGACGGGTTCGGGGAGCTGTGGTTCGGAGCTGGCCGTACTGGAAGAGCGCACGGTCATGAGCGCCTCCTCACTGTCGAGATGGCGTACGAGAGCGGCGACCGCGGTCGCGCTGGAGCCCGCTGGGGGTGACTGGTGACGAGGTCACGCGCGGCTCGCTCTGCGGCGGTAGCGGCGCGGACGGGGTTCTCACTTCACGTGGACGACCGTAGCCAGGCGGGGCTGGGGTGCGCCACCCATTTATGCCGGTGTGTCGGTGGTCCGGCGTCTGGAGCCGGTCGCACCGCGGGGTGGTCGAGTGCGCGCTACCGGGAAGAGCAGGTGGCTTCGGACCGGTCAGGGGGCTGGGTCCTCGTGGTCGCGGAGTTCACGGGTAGGGCCTCAGCTCCGGCAGGTCACCGGTCAGGGGCCCCACCGGTGTTCTGCCCGCGGCCCAGGCTGCCAGGTCGTTGCGGGCTCCTCGTACCTCGATCGGTTCGCCGCTGCCCCACACCCACGTCTGGCCGTCATCGGCGCGCAGCACCACCTGGACCCCTTCAGGCGCGCGGGGCGCCGTGAACGTCAGCAGGTGGTCGGAGAACTCCGGTAGCCAGCTCGCCGGCGTGTACCCCAGCCTGAGGTCGGTGCTGTGGATCTCGATCTCCCGCCAGTACGCCCGCACGACCTCGACCAGCGTTCCGTCGCGGTACACGACCGACCGCGCCCAGTCGTCGGGGCCGATCTTCGCGAGCGCGCGGTCGAACGCCGCGGACGCGGCCACCGCGGCCTCGACCAGGTCCTCGGCCGGGTTGGTGGCGTTGGCGGCGATGGCGGCGTCGCGGGCCGGTCTGCCGCCGTCGTAGACGTCGACCTTCCTGTCCTCCAGCGCGTACTCGACCTGGCGCGCCAGCGCCTTGCCGACGCCGGCGATGTGCGCGAGGACGTGGCCGCGCTTCCAGCCGGGCAGCACCGAGTCGGCGGCCACGGAGGAGTCGGTCAGTCCGTGCAGCAGGCCTGGCAGGCGGGTGTTGGCGGCCCACACGGGGACCGGGTTCACGGACACGGAGGGCTCCTAACGGGCTTCTACTGGTTTGCCATTAGAGAGCCTATCCACCGCAGTCATATGGGAACAAGCCCGTGTCCCGTTAGAATCCGCCGGTGGCTCCCCATCCAGCCCTCGACTTCGTCGGGACGGTCCGCTACGACGCGGACGACCTCTCGTCGTCCGCAGGGTTCGCCGACTGGCTCGGTCTGCACACCGACGCGCCCGCGGCGCTCGCGGCGGACGAGGAGGTCAGGGCCCGCGTGGTGGCGTTGCGCAAGGCGGTGCGGAGCCTGTTCGCGCGCGCGGTCGCGCCCGAGCCGCCGAGCAAGGCCGACGCGGACGGGCTGCTGGACCCGTCGGTCGCGCTCGCGCACGTGAACGAGGCCGCGAGCGCCGTGCCCCGCACGCACCTCCTGCTGTGGCCGACGACCGGATCGCCCCGGTTGGTGGAGCGGCGCACCGACGCCGACGCGGCGACCCGGCTGGTCGCGGACCTGGCGTGGTCGGCGATCGAGTTCCTCGCGAGCGAGGACCGGGAGCACCTGCGGGCCTGCCCGGCGCCGCGCTGCGTGAGGTACTTCGTGCGCGACCACCCCCGTCAGGCGTGGTGCAAGCCGTCGTGCGGCAACCGGGCTCGCGCCAGCCGCTACTACCACCGGCACCACTCGGACGAGTGACCTCGGTCCGTCAGTCCTGGTCGACCGGGGTGACGGTGCCGAGAGCGCCGTCGACGACGATCCGCTGACCGGTGCTGATCCGGGTGACCGCGTCCGGAACGCCGACCACGGCCGGGATGCCGTACTCGCGGGCCACGACCGCGCCGTGCGAGTTCGCGCCGCCCATCTCCATCACCAGGGCGCCCGCCGTGAGGAACAGCGGCGTCCAGCCGGGGTCGGTGGACGGCGCGACCAGGATCTCGCCGGGCTCCAGGTGGGCGCCGACCGGGTCGAGCACGACCCGCGCGACGCCCGTGACGGTGCCCGCCGACGCGGGGGTGCCGACCAGCGCGCCGGGAGCGGCGGGGGCGTTGGCCGACGCCACGGCCTCCGGTTCCGTGCCGTCCGACAGCAGCACGCGCGGGATCCGCCTGCGGCGCACCTCCTGGTCGTACGACTCGTGCCGCTCCGCCACCACCGCCCGGAAGTCCTTGCCCGCCAACGCCTCGCGCATCTCCGTGAAGTCGAGGAAGAACACGTCGTCGGCCGAGTCGAGCACGCCGTCGGCCGCGAGTTCCGCGCCGACCAGGCCGATCTGCCCCCGGACGTGGCCGAGCGCGACGATCAGGCGGTACTTCGGCATCTCGCGCAGCCCGGCCAGCGACCTCGCCCGTCCCAGCGCGAACCGGACGAACCGACCGCGCACCGGACCCGCTCGCCGCGCCAGCCGGTCGATCGTGGCCTCGGCCTCCGCCGCGCCGCGCGCGAACTGGGCGTCCGGCGCGAGCGTCGGGTCGTCCAGGCGGAGGTAGTTCGCCAGGACGCCGAGGAGGTGCGCCGGGTCGTCCGACCAGCGCGGCAGGCCGAGGTCGATCTCGGCGACCGCCCGGTGCCCCCACTTCGCCAGGAACTCGGCGAGCCCGGTCTGCGCGACCGGGGGCAGCGAGCCCGCGTGGAACCGGTCGGCGAGGTCGCGCGCGGGTGTCGTGCTGATGGTCCTGCTCGACTCCTCGTCCGCGCGGATCACGGTGGCGAGGTCCCAGAGCTCCAGGTCCATCTCGGTCGTCACGTTGTGCGGCAGCCCGCGCAGCACGCCCTGGAGGTCGCCCGGCTCCAACCGGCGGCCGAGCACCTTGCCCGCCAGCCCGAGCAGGAGGAACCCGCCCACCGCGAGCGGGAAGATCCAGGGCATCACCCGGATCGTGCGCTCGCCCAGCAGTTCCTCGCAGTGGTCGAGCCGCTGGGCGGCGGTCGCGGAGTCCGGGATGGACAGCAGGGCAGCCTGGTCAGCGGCGATCCGGTCCATCCGCCGGTGGGCCGACGCCGGGTTGACGACGGACCGCACGAGGTGCACCGGCAGCCGGTAGCGCGCCGCGATCGTCAGGAACCGCCGCACGAACGGCCGCCACGACGTGCGGGTCAGGGGGAACCGCGGGTCGTCGAACAGCCCGCGCAGCACCACCGCCGAGCGCGCCTCCATGACGTCGAGCACACGGGGCGCGATCACCCGCCCCGGCTTGCTGCGCAGGACCGTGGTCACGTCGAGGAACAGCCGCTGCCCCGCCTCGCGGTACACCCGCGCGCCGTCGACGCGGTGGGCGACGGGGAAGCCGAACAGCTCCGAGATGCCCGCCGACAGCAGCCGGAACCCCGCGCTGCCGGACGGCGTGATCGGCCGTTGCAGCCCCTGGGCGACGCTGAAGCAGAAGAACGCCCGCGGGTCACCGGCCGTCGCCCCGGCGGGCAGCGGGAACAGCGTGGTGATGGGTCTCGCCTGGGTCAGCCACAGCACGCCGTCGGCGTCCAGCGCCCACTCCGTGTCCTGCGGCGAGCCGTAGTGCGCCTCCACCCGTGCGCCGAGGCGGGCCAGGTCGCGGACCTGCTCGTCGGTGAGGCACGCGCCGTCCTGCACGTGCTCCACCTGCTCCGTGCCGCCGCCGGGCAGCGACCGGACCACCAGGCGCTTGTCCCCCAGCCTGCGTTCGAGGATCTCGCCGGTCAGCGTGTCGACGACGAAGTGGTCGGGGTTCACCGCGCCCGACACGACCGCCTCACCGAGGCCGGGGCCGGCGTCGACCACGGCTTCCCCGCGCCTGCCCGTGACGGGGTTCGCCGTGAACAGCACGCCCGCCACGGCCGACTGCACCATCTCCTGCACCACGACCGCGAGCCGCACCGCGCGGTGGTCGATGCCGTTGCTCTCCCGGTAGGCGACCGCCCGGTCCGTCCACAGCGACGCCCAGCACCGGCGCACCGCGTCGACCACCGCGTCCTGCCCCACCACGTTCAGGTAGGTGTCCTGCTGCCCCGCGAAGCTCGCGAACGGCAGGTCCTCCGCCGTGGCCGAGGACCGCACCGCCACCGGCACGTCCTGGCCGAGCCCGGCGTACCCGGCCAGCAGCGCGTCCCGCACCCCGTCGGGCATCGGGGCCGCCAGCAGCAGGTCGCGCGCCGTGGCCGCCAGGTCGCCGTGGTCGCCCTCCAGCAGCGCCGCCAGGTCCGCGTCCTCGGCGACCTGGCGGTACGCCTCGGTGGTCACGCAGAACCCCGGTGGCACCGGCAGGCCCGCGGTCGTGAGTTCGCCCAGGTTCGCCGCCTTGCCGCCGACCGCGGCCAGCATGCCCGCGTCGATCGACGTGAAGTCGCGAATGAGCCGGTCGTCGATGTCCAGCCGTGCGTCCATGGCGCCGAGGTTACGAGCCCCCGATGAAGAACTCAACACGTGATGAATTATCCGCGACGCCCGTCACCCGACCGGACGATGGTCGGTCCTCCCCCGTCCGGCGGTGAGGGGACTCGACGCGAACTCGGCGGCCAGGACGCCGTCGAACAGCCGGTTCACCTCGACCACGAAACCCCGCCGGGTCGTGCCGAGGGCGCGCAGCGCGGGCCCGTGGTCGTGCGCGACGACGAGGGACGCGCCGAACAGCAGCACGCGCCACACCCCGAACACGACGGTCCGGGCGGGCGCGGGCAGCCCGGCGAACTCCCCGCGCAGTCGACGGCAGTGGAACGGCACGTGGCGCTCCTCGTCGGCCAGGATCCTGCCCGCCACCTCGGTGACCAGCGGATCGCCCGTGCCGTCGCGCAGCAGCCGGTAGTAGCCCAGCGCGATCACCTCGGCGACCACCAGCACCAGCAACTCCACCCGCAGCCCCAGCGCCCGCCGCAGCCGCACGAACACCGCGTCGCTCCAGTGGCTCGCGATCGTCGGCGCGCCCGCCGCCTCCAGCAGCGACGCCAACATCCGCGCGTGGTTCTGCTCCTCCGCCACGAACAACCGCACCGCCACCGAGTAGTCGCCCCTCCCCGACGCCTTGGCGATCAGGTTCGCCCCGTCCCCCGCCTCCCCCACCTGGAACCGCTGCACGCTCGCCACCACCGCGGGCGGGATCGTCGCACCCACCGTCCACTCGGGATCACCGATCTCCGCGCGCCGCCGGGCCTCGGCCCGGAACTCGACGACCGAACCGCTGAACTCGTCCACGTCCGCCTCCCTCGTTCCCGTGCACTGACTGGACGTGCGCGCGGAAACGGGCGTTGTGCCCAGGCGTGTGGAGGTTGCGTGGAGGAAGTGTGGAAACGCCGACGAGGGCGGCCCCGGATCGGGACCGCCCTCGTCGGATTGCAGGCGACTAGCTGCAGCCGGAGGTGCTGCCGCAGCCCTCGCACAGGTAGCACGAGCCCGCGGGGCGCATCTTGGTGCCGCAGGTCATGCAGAGCGGGGCGTCGGCGGTGGTGCCGAGGTGCAGTTCGAGCAGCTCGGTGCTGCTGCCGACGCGCGCGTCCTGCTTGGTGGGCTTGGCCTCCTTCGCGGGGCTGGCGTCCACGGAGGTCTGGAGGCCGACGATGTCCACGTCGTTGCCGCCGCCGTACTCGCTCGCGACGGTGGCGGTGCGCTCGTCGGCGGTGAAGATGCCGAGCTGCGAGCGCTTCTCGTAGGGCAGGTAGTCCAGGGCGAGCCTGCGGAACAGGTAGTCCAGGACGCTGGTCGCGATGCGGACGTCCGGGTCGTCCGTCATGCCCGCGGGCTCGAAGCGGAGGTTCTGGAACTTCGAGATGTAGAACTCCAGCGGGATGCCGTACTGGAGGCCCACGGAGATGGACATGGAGAACGCGTCCATCACGCCCGCGAGGGTGGAGCCCTGCTTGCCGAGCTTGACGAAGATCTCGCCGAGGCCGTCGTCGGGGTAGGAACCGGCGTGCAGGTAGCCCTCGGCACCGCCGACGGTGAACGACACCGTCTGGCTGGGGCGCTTCTTCGGCAGGCGCTTGCGGACCGGGCGGTACTCGATGATCGTCTCGGGCTTGGCGGTGGCCGACGCGGTGGCCTCGCCACCGGTGTTGGCGCCCTTGCCCGCGGACAGCGGCTGCCCGACCTTGCAGTTGTCGCGGTAGATCGCGAGGGCCTTGATGCCCATCTTCCAGCCCTGGAAGTAGATCTCCTCGACGTCCTCGACGGTCGCGTTCTCCGGCATGTTCACCGTCTTGGAGATCGCGCCGGAGATGAACGGCTGCACGGCCGCCATCATCCGCACGTGGCCCATGGGCGCGATGGAGCGCTCGCCCATGGCGCAGTCGAAGACCTCGTAGTGCTCCGGGCGCAGGCTCGGCGCGTCCACGACGTTGCCGTGCTCGGCGATGTGCTCGACGATCGCCTCGACCTGCTCCTGCTGGTAGCCCAGGGCGGTCAGGGCGCGCGGCACCGTCTGGTTGACGATCTGCATGGAGCCGCCGCCGACGAGCTTCTTGAACTTGATCAGCGCGAGGTCGGGCTCGATGCCGGTGGTGTCGCAGTCCATCATCAGGCCGATGGTGCCGGTGGGCGCGAGCACGCTGGCCTGCGCGTTGCGCCAGCCGTTGCGGCCACCGATCTCGATGGCCTCCTGCCACGCCCGCGTCGCGACCTTGTGCACGGAGCCGTCGTTGCCGCCCAGCGTGCGGATGGAGTCGTTGGCGGCGGCGTGCTTGCGGATGACGCGCTGGTGGGCGTCGGCGTTGCGGGCGTAGCCCTCGTACGGGCCGACCATGCCCGCGAGTTCGGCGGACCGCCGGTAGGCGACGCCGTTCATCAGCGAGGTGATGGCGGCGGCGAGCGAACGGCCGCCCTCGGAGTCGTACGCGTGGCCGGTCGCCATCAGCAGCGCGCCGAGGTTGGCGTAGCCGATGCCGAGCTGGCGGAACTTCCGGGTGGTCTCGCCGATGGGCTCGGTCGGGAAGTCCGCGAAGCAGATGGAGATGTCCATCGCGGTGATGACGATCTCGACGGCCTGGGCGAACGTGCCCGCGTCGAACGTGCCGTCCTCGCGCAGGAACTTCATCAGGTTCAGCGACGCCAGGTTGCAGCTGGAGTTGTCGAGGTGCATGTACTCCGAGCACGGGTTGGACGCGGTGATCCGGCCCGACTCGGGGCAGGTGTGCCAGTCGTTGATCGTGCCGTCGTACTGGATGCCGGGGTCGGCGCACTCCCACGCGGCCTTGGCGAGCTTGCGGAACAGGTCCTTGGCGTCGACCTTCTCGATGACCTCGCCGGTCTGGCGGGCGCGCAGGCCGAACTGGCCGCCGGACTCGACGGCGTTCATGAACTCGTCCGAGACGCGGATGGAGTTGTTGGCGTTCTGGTACTGCACGGACACGATGTCCTTGCCGCCCAGGTCCATGTCGAAGCCGCCGTCGCGGAGGACGCGGATCTTCTCCTCCTCGCGCGCCTTCGTCTCGATGAACTCCTCGACGTCCGGGTGGTCCACGTCGAGGACGACCATCTTGGCCGCGCGGCGGGTGGCGCCACCGGACTTGATGGTGCCCGCGGACGCGTCGGCGCCGCGCATGAAGGAGACCGGGCCGGACGCGGTGCCGCCGGAGGACAGCAGCTCCTTGGAGGAGCGGATGCGCGACAGGTTCAGCCCCGCGCCGGAGCCGCCCTTGAAGATCAGGCCCTCTTCGCGGTACCAGTTGAGGATCGACTCCATGGTGTCGTCGACCGCGAGGATGAAGCACGCGCTGACCTGCTGCGGCGAGCTGGTGCCGACGTTGAACCACACCGGGGAGTTGAAGCTGAACACCTGGTGCAACAGCATGTAGGTGAGCTCGTGCTCGAAGATCACCGAGTCGGCCTCGGTCGCGAAGTAGCCGTGCTTGACGCCCGCGGCCACGTAGGTCTTCACGACGCGGTCGATGAGCTGGCGCAGGCTGGTCTCCCGCTGCGCGCTGCCGACGGCGCCGCGGAAGTACTTGCTGGTCACGATGTTCGTGGAGTTGAGCGACCACGAGGCGGGGAACTCGACGCCGCGCTGCTCGAAGTTCACGGTGCCGTCGCGCCAGTTCGTCATCACGACGTCGCGGTGCTCCCAGGTCACCTCGTCGTACGGGTGCTTGCCCTCGGTCGTGTAGACCCGGCGCACCTTCAGCGCGGCGCTCCCCCGCTTGTCCCCACTGCCGTTGCGCGCGGCCGACTTCTTGCCTGCGCCGCTGACGGTCTCCGTCATGCCCGGTGTCTCCCTATTGTGCTGAACCTGCGTGCACGGCCACGTCCGGAGTTCCCCGTCCGATGCGGTCGTCGTGCGAGATGACTGGAACTACGGACGCGGTTCTTCTTCCCGCGCCGTACGAAGATCGGAAATTTCCTTCTCGAAGTCCTCGACGGACGAGAAGGATCTGTAGACGCTCGCGAACCGCAGGTAGGCGACCTCGTCGAGCTCGCGTAACGGCCCGAGGATCGCCAGTCCCACCTCGTGGCTGGGGATCTCGGCGCTGCCGGTGGAGCGGATCGACTCCTCCACCCGCTGGGCCAGCAGTTGGAACGCGTCCTCGTCGACGGGACGGCCCTGGCAGGCCCTGCGCACGCCGTTGACGACCTTGTCGCGGCTGAACGGCTCGGTGACGCCGGAGCGCTTCACGACCGCGAGGACCGCTTCCTCCACCGTGGTGAACCGGCGGCTGCACGCGGAGCAGGACCGCCTGCGACGGATGACCTGGCCCTCGTCAGCCTCGCGGGAGTCGACCACGCGAGAATCCGAATGCCGGCAGAACGGACACCGCACCCCTGCTCATCCCCTTCCGAGGGCAGCACCGTCCGCAGCAGCCTCACTGGTCTGGTTACCCACAACCTGTGGACTACTTGAGCCGGTCTCACCACTAGATGTAGGGGCAAACCTATGCCGGGCGGCCTCATCTTGCAAATCCGACACGGTCACTCGGAGGGGTGCAATCGAACCGCAACAAAGCCCTAGGGAGCGGGCTCGACCACGGCCTGCGGGACGATGAGCGGCTGACCGGGCACGACGCGCGAATCGGCCATCCGGTTAAGTTCGCGGATGCGCTCGACGACGGCGTCGGGGTCGCTGTTCGGCGCGTTCCGCTCGGCCACGTCGTACAGGGTCTCACCCACTTGGACGTACGCGACGCCGGTCCGCTCGGGAACGCTGGTCGCACCCGACGCGTACAGGTACAGCAGCCCCAGGCAGGCCGCCGCGACGACCGCGAGCACGCACATCGCGACCAGCCTGAGCACCGCGCCGGGGCTCGGCCGCTCGGACGGGGACTCGGCCACCTCGGCCGGAGCAGGCGCGGAGGCCTGCTGGGCCTTCGGCGCGGGCCCGTGACCATCGCCCACCTCGAAGCGCCGGAGCACCCTGGGACCGGGTCGGAGCCCCCGTCCGGGCGAGGCGTCCCGCACGTCGGTTCCCTCGACCAGTTCGAAGCCGGACCGGGTCCCAATGAGCACCGCCATGACGCCTCCATCGCAGGTCAGCAGAGCAAGATCGAACACAGGTTCGATCGAACGTCCGTGCGAATGTCTACCACTCCAAGGCTCAAATATCGACAACACACCGGTGTTTACTTCGAACAGGTGTTTGATCTGGACATGAAGTGCGACTACCGTCGAACACGAAGATCGACGGATATCCGGCCTGGGTGATCGGGACCGGTGAGGAGGAAGCACCGTGGTGCGCAAGACGACCGAGGTCCGGGACAGCGCGGCAGGTGACCCCGCCCTTGCCCAGCAGACGGACATCGCGGGCAACGCGGGTCTGACGCTCCGCCAGCGCAAGGTTCTCGACGTCATCCGGGACTGGCTGGACCGGTTCGGCTACCCGCCCAGCGTCCGCGAGATCGGCGAGGCCGTCGGTCTGACGTCCACCTCCTCCGTGGCTCACCAGCTGCGCGCGCTGGAGCGCAAGGGCTTCCTGCGCCGCGACCCGAACCGCCCGCGCGCCGTCGGCGTGCTGCCGACCGAGATCGACGCGGGCATGGACCCGAGCCACAAGCCGACCCCCGCGTACGTGCCGATGGTGGGCCGGATCGCGGCGGGCGGGCCGATCCTGGCCGAGGAGTCGATCGAGGACGTGTTCCCGCTGCCCCGCGAGATCGTGGGCGAGGGGGAGCTGTTCCTGCTGAAGGTCGTCGGCGACTCGATGGTCGACGCTGCGATCACCGACGGCGACTGGGTGGTGATCCGCCAGCAGCCCACGGCCGACAACGGTGACGTGGTGGCGGCGATGATCGACGGTGAGGCCACGGTGAAGACGTTCAAGCGGACGGCCGAGCACGTGTGGTTGATTCCGCACAACGCTGCTTATGAGCCGATCCTGGGGGACGAGGCGAGCATCCTGGGCAAGGTCGTGGCCGTGTTGCGGCGGCTTTAGCCCTGCGGATAGGAGATTAAAGCCGCCGGTTGGCCGGGGGAGCGGGTAGGAGATCAAAAGCCGCCGGTTGGCCGGGGTGCGGGTAAGAGATCAAAAGCCGCCGGCGGGTCGGGGGATGCTGCTGGTGTGCCGTGCTGCCTGGGTGGCGGTGCTGGATTTCTTGCACTGGCGGTGCTGGTGGGCGCGGTGCGGGATTTCCTGCACTGGCCATGCCGCTGTTGTTGGGTGCGGTGTTGGATTTCCTGCACTGGCCGTGCCGTTGCTGTTGGGCGTGGTGCGGGATTTCAGGCTTTTCGGCGTGTGCGTCGTACCAGGGCTGCTATCAGCACGAGGGCTGCCGCGCCGATTCCTATCACTGGCCA